>OMSK01000104.1 GCA_900313725.1 uncultured Bacillota bacterium
ATATGTTTCCGCTAAATCTTAGAATTCCTAGATATAAAGAAAGTATAATATTATGTGTTGCTGATAAAATATGTGCAACTAAAGAAGCATTTGAAACTATTAAAGAAAGAATATTAAAATATGAAAAAATATAAATTTTATATATTATGCTTTTTTATTTTTTCTTTGCTAGGTTGGTTATGGGAAGTTATTTTTAATCTAGTAAGGGTAGGAGAATTTATTAATTCTGGTACACTAGTAGGTCCATGGCTTCCTATATATGGATGGAGTGGAGTAATAATAGTTTTTATATCTGAAAAAATCAAAAAAAATCCTTTAATGATATATATAACTTCTTTTATACTATTTGGCGTTATTGAGTATGGTACTTCATTTTATTTAGAAAAAGTTCATCATTTAAAATGGTGGGACTATAGTGAAAACTTTTTAAATATAAATGGTAGAATATGGATTATAGGTTTATTATTTTATGCATTAATTGGACTTATAATAGTATATAGTGTTGTACCTATAATAAAAAAAATATATAATCGTATTAATCCAAAAACATTATCTTATATATTAATAATATTGATTTCAATTCATATAGTTGATTTTGTATATTCAACATTAAATCCTGAAAGAGGAGCTGCTAAACATACTAAAATAAGTATTAATTATAATTTAAAAACAATGTAATTTAAACATTGTTTTTATCTTGTAAAAAAATTATTTAAGGTATATAATATGATTAACAAAATGTTTCAGGAGGAGTTTATGTATAAGAATTTATTAATACTTGGACCTAGTAGATGTGGTAAATCTACATTAGCTAAATTAATTTGTGAACAATATGATTGTAATTCAGTTAATTTAAATAATATTCAAGAAATTTTTGAAAAAACATTTCCTAATACAGAAGATTATAATAAATATTTAAAACAATTTATGATTAACTATATAGAACAATTAACTGATTATAAAACATTTTATAGTGGAAGAAAAACCGTAATAGAATGTAATGTTCCTTTTATTGAAGATATAATTAATAATGTTAATCAAGATAATACTGCTATTATTGGTATTACATATGATAATATTGATATTGATTATTTTGCTCAAAAAATTAAATATTCTGACAATTCAGATTATCTACAATTTTTATCTCCAGATGGTTTAAAAAGTAGATTACAAGAATTTGTAGAAGAGAGTAAAGAAATGAATAACATATTTAATAAACTAGATATAAATACATATGATGTATCAAATAATAGAGATGAAGTATTTAAAGAAGTATTAGATGATGTAGAAGAACTTACTAAATATGGTGGAGCATATAAAATAAAAAAAAGAAACTAAATATATTTAAAAATAATTAAAACTATGGTATAATCTAAGAGAGCCTAAGAAGATAAGTTCTCTTAGATTTTTTTGTTTTTTGGAGGTATGTTTATGACAAAATATGTATTTGTAACAGGAGGAGTAGTTTCTGGTCTAGGTAAAGGAATAACAGCTTCTTCACTAGCGTTACTATTAAAATCAAGAGGATATAAAGTATTTATGCAAAAGTTTGATCCTTATATTAATGTAGATCCAGGTACCATGAATCCTATTCAACATGGTGAAGTTTTTGTAACTTATGATGGATGTGAAACCGATTTAGATTTAGGTCACTACGAAAGATTTATTGATGAAGAATTAAATTATACATCTAATATTACAAGTGGAAAAATATACTCATCAGTTATTGAAAAAGAAAGAAAAGGAGAATATTTAGGAGCAACTGTTCAAATGGTTCCACATATTACTAATGAGATAAAAAATAAAGTATATGAAGCAGGAATTACATCAAAAGCTGATATAGTTATTACAGAAATTGGTGGTACAGTTGGAGATATTGAATCAATGTCATTTATTGAGGCATTAAGACAAATTCAGTTAGAAAAAGGAATGGATAATACATTCTTTGTACATACAACTTTAATACCATATATTTATGGATCAGGTGAACTTAAAACCAAACCAACACAAAATAGTGTTAGAGATTTAAGAAATATGGGTATTAGACCAGATGCACTAGTTTGTAGAACTCCAATGGTAACAAGTGATAATCTAAAATCCAAATTATCAATGTTCTGTTCAGTACCTAAAGAAAATGTAATAGATGCTATAGATGTTAAAAATATCTATCAAATTCCTATTAATTTTTATGAACAAAAAATTGATGAAATAATTTTAAAACAATTTAAATTACCTGTTAAAAAAGCTGATTTAAAATATTGGAAAGATTTAGTAAGTACAGTAGATAATTTAAAAGATGAAGTAGAAATATCTTTAGTAGGTAAATATACTGAATTACATGATGCATATTTATCAGTAGCAGAAGCTTTAAAACATGCTGGATATAAATATAATACAAAAGTTAATATTAATTGGGTAGATTCAGAAAAATTAGAAGATAGTAATATTAAATTAAAAGAAGTATTTAAAAATTCTAAAGGAATATTAGTTCCTGGTGGATTTGGTACTAGGGGAATAGAAGGTAAGATTAAAGCAATTAATTATGCTAGAACAAATAATATTCCATATTTAGGAATATGTTTAGGAATGCAACTAGCGGTAATAGAATTTGCTCGTAATGTATGTGGAATAGAAGATGCTACATCAACTGAATTTGATCCTACTACAAAAAATCCTATAATAGATTTAATGGCAGATCAAAAAAGTATTGTTAATATGGGAGGAACTCTTCGTTTAGGAAACTATGATTGTAAAATTAAAAAAGATACATTAGCGTACCTTGATTATAAACAAGAACATATAAAAGAAAGACATCGTCATAGATATGAATTTAACAATGCATATAAAGAAATATTAGAAAAAAATGGAATGGTATTTTCTGGTATAAATGAAGCAGCAGATTTAGTAGAAATAATTGAATTACCAAGTCATAAACATTTTATAGCTGGTCAATTTCATCCAGAATTTAAAAGTAGACCTACAAAACCACATCCATTATTTGATTCATTTGTTAAGGCTAGTATAAAAAATAAATAAATTGACTTTTAATAATCACTAATTTATAATTAAATATAGAAAGAGGTAAAAATATGGAACTAAAAGGAAGTAAAACAGAACAAAATTTAATGACTGCATTCGCAGGAGAATCACAAGCAAGAAACAAATATACTTATTATGCATCTAAAGCTAAAAAAGAAGGATATGTTCAAATATCAGCTATCTTTGAAGAAACAGCTGGTAATGAAAAAGAACATGCAAAAATGTGGTTTAAATTACTACATAATGATACTGTACCTTCTACAGTAGAAAATTTAAAAGATGCTGCTGATGGTGAAAACTATGAATGGACAGATATGTATGCAGATTTTGCTAAAACTGCTAAAGAAGAAGGATTTGATCATATAGCTTATTTATTTGAAGAAGTTGGTAAAATAGAAAAACATCATGAAGAAAGATTTAGAAAATTACTAGATAATATTGAATCAGGAAAAGTTTTCGCAAGAAGTGAACAAAAAATGTGGATTTGTCGTAATTGTGGACACATTCATTATGGAGATAAAGCACCAGAAGTATGTCCAGTATGTAATCATCCACAAAG
>OMSK01000102.1 GCA_900313725.1 uncultured Bacillota bacterium
CCATTTATTTTTACAGAAGTATCTATTTATAATATAACACAAAAAGTATATACTATTTATAAAGAAATAGATACATTTATATATTTAAATGATGTACATCCTGTAGATTCAAAAATATTAAAAGAATATATGGATTCACATAAAGATGTAGAAGCATTTAAAGCATATTTACAAAATATAATACAGGTAGGTAAAAATAATAGAGAACAATCTAAAATAAAAAAATAGTTATAATAAGAACTATTTTTTTTATGATATAATATATATAGGTGATTATATGATAAAACTATATTATCAAGAAAAAGGAAAAGGAGAAGCATTTGTATTATTACATGGTAATAATAGTAGTAGTGAATATTTTAAAAAACAAATAGAATATTTTTCAAGTAAATATAGAGTAATCGCAGTAGATACAAGAGGACATGGTAAATCACCAAGAGGAGAAAAACCTTTTAATATGAATCAATTTAGTGAAGATTTAAATAATTTATTAAATGAATTAAAACTTGATAAAGTAATATTACTAGGATTTTCTGATGGAGCTAATATTGCGATGAAATATGCTTTAAAATATCAAGAAAGAATAAAAAAATTAATATTAGTAGGAGGAAATATAGAAAAAAAAGGATTAAAATTTAATTTTATTTTTCCAGTAGAAATAGGATATATAGTCTCTAAGTTTTTTCCTAAAAAGGTTAAAAAATCAAGAGAAATGTTAGGCCTTATGATATATGATCCTAATATAAAACCAAAAGAATTAAATATAATAAAAGTACCAACTTTAGTAATGGCTGGAACAAATGATATAGTTAAAGAAAGCCATACTAAGATAATCGCAAAAAATATACCTAATTCTAAATTGGTTATAATAGAAGGTAATCACTTTATATTAAGTAGACAATCAGAAATAACAAATAATGAAATAGAAATATTTTTAAAAGGAGGACAACATGAATAAATATATGGAAGTAGCAAAATCTTTATCAGAAGATAATTTAAAAACAAATGTAGGAGGTCCTTTTGGAGCTGTTGTTGTTAAAAATAATGAAATTATAGGTAGAGGATCAAATCATGTTTTATCTAGTAATGATCCCACTGCTCATGGAGAGATAATGGCAATTAGGGATGCATGTAAAAATATTAATTCATATGACTTAAGTGGATGTGAATTATATACAACAGCTTATCCTTGCCCAATGTGTTTATCTGCAATTATATGGTCAAATATAAAAGTAGTATATTATGGTAATACAAAAGAGGATACAGCGAGTATTGGATTTAGAGATGATTTTATTTATGATTATATTAATACATTAAAAAATAATGTAGATGGAAATGAAACATTAAAATTACAATGTTTAGATAGAGATGAAACAATAGAAACATTTAAAAAATTTAATAATAAAAATGATAAAACAATATATTAGGAGGTAATTATGAAAGAAACTTATGAATTTTTAAAAAAATGTGGGGTATTTTATATCGCAACAATAGATAATGATAAACCAAGAGTTAGACCTTTTGGAGCGATTAATATTTTTGAAGACAAATTATATTTACAAACAGGTAAAGTAAAGAATGTATCAAAACAAATAGAAATAAATAATCATGTAGAAATATGTGGTTTTTGTGATGGTAGATGGATTAGAATAGAAACTGAGTTAATAAAAGATGATAGAATAGAAGCAAAGAAGAGTATGTTAGATAATAATCCTGAACTTAGAAGTATGTATAATGAAGAAGATGATAATACTGAAGTTTTATATTTTACTAATTCAAAATCAACAATTTACTCATTTACAGAAGCACCTATAGTAATGGAGTTTTAATTGGAATTTCTTGTAGAATTATTATTAGAAGGTAGTATATATGCTAGTCAAAGTAAAAAGGTACCTAAACCATTAAGATATTTCTTATTTAGTTTATTAGTAGTATTTTATTTCTTTATCATAGGAGCAATTATATTACTAGGTATTTCTGTTTTAATAAAAGATAGTATAATTAAAGGAATAATAGTAATATTATTTGGAATAATTCTAGCTATCTTATGTGTTTTAGGATTTAAAAAAGAATATATAAAAAAGAAAGATATAAAATAATATCTTTTTTTGTATATAAAAATAATTGTATACCATAATATCTATAGGAGGATAATATGACACAAAAAGAACTAAATTATATGGAAGATGCAGTAGGACATGAAAAAAGTATTATAAAAATATTAGAAGAATCAATAAACAATCTAGATGATGAAAGATTTATTAATTTTATGAATAATGAATTAGAAATACATCATAATTTAGAAAAAAAATTAATAAGTAAAATGGAGGAAAAAATAGATGAATAATTTAATATTTGAAAACTATTTACTAGTATTAAAAAGTACAGTAGAAGTATTTGTACATGGAACACTAGAAAGCTCTAATGAAGATGTAAGAAATTTATTAAAAACATGTTTATCAGATATTATGACATCACAAGCTAATACATATGATATTATGGCCGAAAATGGCTGGTATCAAATAAATAATGTTGATTCTTCTACAATTAATCAAACATTAAATAAAATAAAAGGACAATAGTCCTTTTATTTTGCTTTTGTTTCTTCTAAATAATTATTTTTAACTAAGATTTCTTTAATTCCATCACTAGTATTCATAGTAAGAACAGTATTATTATCTAATCCAGATAAAATCTTTTCTCTATAATAATCATCACCATATGGAATATTTCTAATAGCTTCATATGCTTCTTCAATATTATTTGTTTTCATTAAACATGGTTCTACACTATAGACACTTTTATTATATGAAGATATGGCTATAGCTAAACATTCTTCATCATTTAATGAAAAATTAAACTGATTATTTTTATTATCATTGATAATTTTTTCATATGTAAACCAAAATATATAACATCCAGCATGTATTCCGTAGTCTGGATCATTATCAATTAAATTACAATCAATATATAAATCACTACCATCAATATCCCTAACAGTAACACCATTCCATACAGATCTTTCTACCTGCATTAATCCAGCTGCATATTCACCACGTACACTATGAGGATTTTCTTGTGCAATAATTGCAGCAATTAATTTAGAATCAATTCCATATTTTTCAGAGTATTTTTTTATTGAATCTCCATATAAATTCATAATATTTTCCATAAAATCTTGATTTTCTAAATCATCATAACTAAATGATAGGGTATTATTAGAATTAAAATTAGTTATAGTATTAACGTCATTAATATTCTCATCAATTAATTCTTGACTGTTATTTTCAGTAGTCAATTTTTCCTCTGAAATTGGATAATTATTATAATCCATTTCTGTTGTATCATGATAATACATAG
>OMSK01000099.1 GCA_900313725.1 uncultured Bacillota bacterium
ATAAACACTAACTTGTTTTTTATCTCTTCCGCGTCTTTCAAATTTAACTATTCCATCAACTTTAGCAAATATAGTATCATCTTTACCGATTCCTACATTTGTTCCTGGATATATTTTAGTTCCACGTTGACGATATATAATAGATCCACCAGATACAAATTCTCCATCTGCAGCTTTTGCACCTAGTCTTTTTGATTCTGAATCACGACCATTTTTAGTTGAACCTTGTCCTTTTTTATGGGCAAATAATTGTATATCTAAAACTAATAATTTCATAAGATTACCTCCTATCAATTTTTATATTTTCTTTATAATCATTTTCTAATTCTTCTAACATAGATATCATATTATCAATTAATATATCTACTATTTTATCATGTTTTTTAATATCAACTTCAATGAACCCCTCATCTTGTTTATAAGCTATAGCATTTTCATCTATTCTTATAATTGCATTCAATGAAGTAATTACTATACTACTTACACTTGCACATACAATGTCGTTACCTTTTACACCGTATCCTGCATGACCAGATATTTTTATATTATCTTTATCTATTACTATCTTAATCATTATGCACTAATTTTTGTAATTTCAACTTTAGTATATGGTTGACGATGTCCTTGCATTTTACGGTATTTTTTCTTTTGATTGTATTTAAATACAAGTATCTTTTTTTGTTTACCATGTTTTAAAACTTTACCTGTTACTTTAGCTCCATTTACATATGGACGTCCTGTAACACCATTTGCCATTAAAACGTTATCAAATGTTACATTAGAATCTTTTTCAGCATCTAATTTTTCAACATAAATAACAGATCCTTCTTCAACATAGTATTGTTTTCCACCAGTTTCAATAATTGCTTTCATAATTAACCTCCTTGTTTTTATAATCTAAGACTCACCATTAAGGTACTTACGTTTTAAAACCTTTTCTGTGTGGTTGTAGAGTGAGGCCCTACACACTAAGAAATTTTACCACAAAACATACTTAAAGTCAACGATTTTATAGCAAAAAAGCAGATTATCTAAATAATCTTTTGATTATTATTTTTTCTACCTCTTTTTAGATTGAGTTATAACACAAATTCTCTTTTATTAGAGTTTAAAATAATCATCTAACACTTCATTTTCTGTATAGTATTTTTTATAATAAAATAGATGTCGATAATCTTTTTTCATTTTTTCTAATTTTATTCCTTTTATTCTTTTTATTTTATTAAATTTTAAATTATAACTATATCTTTCATATAAGAATTTATTAAATAAATACTTATGTTCTTTTACCTCTTTTATATTTTTTATTAAAATAAATATTATAATAATTAGTAATATTAAACTATTCATTCTAATTGTTCTAATAAATAATAATGATAATGTTATTAATGATATTATTATGGTTATAATATGACTATATTTATAGCTAAATACTTTATTTAGAATAATATTAATTAATTTAGATCCATCTAAAGGTATTATTGGAAGTAAATTAAATAATAATAAACTATAATGATAATTAGTTATTAAAACATTATTATATTTATAAAAAACAAGTATAAAATAAAAAAGAATTTGAAATAATGGTCCTAGTACTAGTATTACAAATTCTTCCTTTAAACTTTTATTAATTAATTCATTAAAAATAGTTATTCCTCCAAATGGTAAAATAACTACTTTTTTTATATTCCATTTATAATATATAGCTCCAACTAAATGACCTACTTCATGAATAAATATAAGTAGTGTTATATAAATAAAATCTTTAAATAATCCTGTAAATATACATATTAAACAAACAATATAATAAATTGGATGTATTTTAAATATAGTCTTCATAATTAAGTACTTTACCATCTTTTTTATATACTAAATAAATATTATCACTTAATGATTCTCCTATTAATGATCCTTTTTCTACATAATCATATAATTTTAGTGATGATTTAACATTAGAATACCATATATCTACACCATCAGTTCCTTCTACTATTACGGTATCACCATAGTTATCTTTTTTACCTATAAATACTACTATTCCATTTTCTATATTAGGAACTAAATAATTATTATCTACTTTAAGTTTTACTCCATCTAAATATTTTGATTTTTCATTATACTTTAGTTTTTCACTAAATACTTGTTTAGTTTCTTTTTTTTCTATTACATCACTAAAAGGTATAGGTTTACCAAATTTATCTTTAAATAATTTATTTATACTAGCAAATTTAAAATTTTTTTCAAAAACATTTTTATAAAAATACGTTCTTATATTAGGATTGCTTTTTAATGTTATAAGTGTTAGTAAAGTAATAATTATTAATACTAAAAATTTAGATAATTTATTATGTTTTGGTTTAGTTACTACTTTATTTCTTTTTTTATTTTTAAATTCTCTTACATAATCTTCTATATCCATATTATCACCAATTAATAATATGATTAATTCTTTATATATATTCTTCTTTTTTTTACTTTATTTGTTATTATATACATTAATAATATATATAAAATATTGAATAATAATGAATATATAATACTATTAATAAGAGTATCCATATCAAAATTAAAGTAATCTATAAATATAAGTGTAAAATATGTAATAATTCTATATAATACAATTATTATTATAGAAATAATTATTATACTTATCCAATTATTTTTAATATATGTATTTAATATAGATACTATATAACCCAATAACAAAAATATAAATGCATTTAAAATACCAGTATTAGTATAAGATATATCATATATTAAACCTATTATAAAACAAATAATATAATATTTTTTATTATTATACATATATGGATAAATTAAAATTAGTGACATTAAGGTTGTTAGTGGTATAAGATAGCTAATACTAATTAATCTTGATAATATTCCTTCTAAATAAAATGAAATAATTAATAATATATAAATCATTTATCTTTTCCTAAAACAGTAACATATTTAATATTATCAAAATTAACATTACTTCTTACAAGTAAAGTTCTAGATAAATCAAAATTATCTTTTTTTATTTTTTCAACCTTACCAATCAATATACCACCAGGAATATCATTAAAATTTGTTGTTGTTACAACAGAACCTTTTGGAATTTCTTTATTATCTGCGATTCCCTCTACTATAAAGCATTTAGTTTTTTTATCATAACCTACCATTAATCCATATAAATAATCATTATTAACTTTTATTTTAACTGATATTTTATTATTAATATCATCAGTAGTTAATAGTTTAACCACGCTATTTAAATTAGATACTTTAGAAATAGTACCTATTAACCCATCGCTAGTTATGACTGCCATATCTTTTTTTATTTTATGTTTACTTCCCTTATCAATTGTTAATTCATCATAATAATATCCAATATTTCTAATGATTACTGAAGAATTAATATATTTAGATTCAAGTGTATTATTTAATTCTAGTACTTTTTGTAACTCTTTTATTTCTTTTTTTAATTCATCATTATCATTATTTACTGATTTTAACTTTTCATATTTTTTATATAATTTATTATATTTATCATACATTTTATTTGATAATTTAATTTCTTTTATTTTATTATCTATATAATTAATTGGTTTATTAATTACTTTATTTACTGTTAAAGTAGAATCTTTTATTATTTTTTCTATATCACTTAATTTTCTTTTATCACTTATAATAAAAGAAAGTATAAATAATAATATACATACTAATAATATTATTACAACAATAAATTTCTTTTTTTTAAACATATTAATTACCTTTCATTAAATTATTTTCAAAAAAACTAAAGTATTTATTTTTTCCAATAATAATATGATCATCTATTTTAATACCTAATAAAGTTCCTGATTTAATTAAATTATTAGTTAATTCTATATCATTTTTTGAAGGTGTTATATTACCAGTTGGATGATTATGAATACATATAATAGAAACTGCTCCAACTAAATATGCTTCTTTAAATATTTCTCTTGGATGAACTGTACTATAATTTAATGTACCTTTAAATAACATTTTATTTTTTATTACTTTTTTACTACTATCCAAATATATACAATAAAAATATTCTTGTGTTTCATCTTTTAATAAATCATTAAAATAAGTAAATACTTTATCTGAATTAGTAATTTTTATATTGTTTATTGTATCTATCTTTTTATTCATTCTTTTACCTAATTCTATACAAGCAATTATAGTAGATGCTTTTACCTTACCTATTCCTTTTATTTTTATAATTTTTTCCATATTTACATTAACTAGTTCATGGATATCATAGTTTTTTAGTATTTCTAATGATAATTCTTTTACGCTTTTTTCTTTTGTACCAGTTTTTAATATTATTGATAATAACTCTTCATTATTTAGTGTTTCCACTCCATTATTTAATAATCTTTCAATAGGACGTTCTAGAAGTGGTAAATCCTTAATCTTTGTCATTAATCATCAACTCCTCATATTTACTTAGAACTTGATTTTCAATTGACCTTATAACCTTTGTATCAGTTGTTTCTAATAATAAATTATCATATTGTTCTAATACTGTTAAAAAAGCAACATCTGATATAAAAATTTCCCTTATATATATATCATACCCTATAGACTTATAGAAATCCTGCAATGTTTTTAAATTTTTTTTATTTTTAGTTATTCCAATATAAGAATAATACATATTATTTTCTTTAGTATATATATAATATGGAGTATTTTTCATTGATTCTTTCATTGATTCTTCACTAGAATATACACCAGCTTGTAAAAAATAAAGATTTTCTCCTGTAAGAGATACTACATCTGTATCAGTTCTATATTGTTTAAGCATAAAAGTACCCATAAAAAAACCAACTAATATACATAATACTACTGGAAAAATATTTTTTAATTTCATATTATCACCAGTTTTATTATATTGTATTAATTGGTATTATTTTGTCGAATTTTAGTATTGAATACCCCAAATTACATGATGTTTAGCATCACTACCACAACATACACATTTACCTGTAATTAATGGTTCATCTACTATACATCTTGATTTACATCCCTTTATTTCTTTTATTTTTGTTTCACACTCAGTATTTCCACACCAATCTGCATGTATAAATCCAGGTTGAGTATTTAAGATTTTTTCCATTTCCGTTAAATCTTTAGCTGTAAATGTTAAACTATCTCTTCTTTCTAATGCTTTATTATACATATCTTTTTGAATTGTTTCTAATAATTCTTTAACATATTTAACTACATCAATGTTTAAATCTTCAGTATATTTTTCACTTGTATCACGTCTAGCAAATGTGATTTTATTATTTTCTAAATCTCTTGGTCCAATTTCAATACGAACTGGAATACCATTTACTTCTGCTTCTGCGAATTTAAATCCTGGAGATTTATCAGTTTTATCAATATATGTTACTACATCATTATTATTTAATTCTGTATTTATTTTTTCACATAATTCAAATACTTTATCATTATTACCGATTGGAATAATTACTACTTGTTTTGGTGCAATTCTTGGTGGTAATACTAGTCCTTTATCATCTGAATGAACCATAATTAGTCCACCTATCATTCTTGTTGTTGTACCCCATGATGTTTGATATACAAATTCTTGTTTATTTTCTTTATTTAAAAATTTAACATCATATGCTGTACTAAATTTTTGTCCAAAATAATGAGATGTACCTGCTTGTAGGGCAACACCATTATACATTAATGCTTCATTAGTTAATGTATATTCAGCACCCGCAAATTTTTCTTTTTCAGTTTTTAAACCAGTAATTGATGGTATAGCAAGTATTTCATGATGGAACCATTTATATACCTCCATCATTTGATCTGTTTCTTTAATTGCTTCTTCTTTTGTAGAATGTGCTGTATGTCCTTCTTGCCATAAGAATTCTCTTGATCTTAAGAATGGTCTTGTTTCTTTTTCCCATCTGATTACATTGCACCATTGATTATATAATTTTGGTAGATCACGATATGATTTAATATGATCTTTATAATAATCACAGAACATTGTTTCACTTGTTGGACGGAATGCTAATCTTTCTTCTAATTCTTTAGAACCACCCATTGTTATCCAAGCAACTTCAGGTGCAAATCCTTGTACTAATTCTCCTTCTTTTTTTAATAAATTTTCTGGAATTAATACTGGCATTTGACAATTAACATGTCCTAATTCCTTAAATTTTTTATCTAGTATACTTTGCATTTTTTCCCATATAGCATATCCATTTGGTTCAATTGCAATACATCCTTTTACTGAAGTATAATCAGCTAGTTTTGCAGCTTTAACTACATCAGTATACCATTTAGCAAAATCCACATCTCTACTTGTTATTGAATCATTTTTCATAATATCCTCCTATACAAAAAAGGATAGTACATAAGGAGTCATATAGACGGTACCATCCTTTTATTTACTTATTTTTGATAACGGTATTACCCGGAAATTATTAATTTCTCTCAGAAGTAGGAATTTATATATCATTATATTAGTTTACACCTTCCACTAACTCTCTTTAATAACTTTATATAAATTATGTCTTCATCAACGATTTCTAAATACATTCTAACATTTTTAATATTAAAAATCAATAGAAAAATAAATTCTATTTTTTAGAATTTACTTTATAATTATTTATTATGTAATCTAATTCTGGTGCTAATTCTGATAAATCATCTGTATAATATCTTGATTTATCTGTTTTTGTATAATAATTTGGTAATATATTTACGTATAATGAACCACCTATATTTTTATATACATCATAGAATTTTAAAAATCTATAATCATATGTTCCATCATATGTTGCATAATGCATTGGAATAGCTAAATTAAAATTAAATATTTTCGCAAATACTAATCCATATTCTGCACCATGTTCTTTATCACCTTGTTCTATTATTTCATATAAAGCAATATTCATTATTTCTCTTCTAAAGTCATCATCACTTTTAAATTTATCTTTTATACTATTTGAATTTACTTTTAATAATTGATATAAATTATTCATATTAAAGAAATCTAATAATCTATTATCACTTTCTAAAGCTAAATCAATAAATTCTTTATCTTGATTTTGATATAATCTATTAGGAATAAATTTAAATTGATTTTTATGATATATTGCGATAGTATTTACTAATCCATCTAATTGTTGTTTATCAATATTGTTATATTTTTTCATTAAAGCTTTTTTTAGTCTTTCAATTATTATGCTTAAATTATAAGTCTTTTCTGAATTTCTAAACATATTTATCCCTCCTGAATGGTTATATATTATAGCATAAATTCAAAAAAAGTCAATTTAAAATGAGATAAATAATTATCTCATTTTTATATTTTCATCAATATTTTTTTCATATACTTTATGAAATTCATTATAGAATTCTATATATCTATCAAAATCTATTTTACCAGGTTGTTTATCAATTATTTTAGGTATATCTATTTCATCAATAATCATATCAAATCTCATTGATTCTATTTTATCATCTAAATCAATATTAGTTATTTTTATAAATCCTTCTTTTAATTCATATTGACCCATAAATGCAATATAATATAATTCATATGATAATTGAGCTAATTTTTCAATTGATTCATATTTTTCTTTTTCAAAATCTTTTCCTTGTATATATGAATTATATCTATTAACTATATAATCTAATAAAATAGAATTATTAAAATCTAAATCTTTTACTTCATTATATCTAATATTATTTATATCATCTATATTTCTAATATATTTTTTAGCATATTCTAATTCTTTTTCATTCATAGGATTTAATAATACTTCTAATATTTGTTCCTTATTTTTTAAAATAGGATAATTATCTAACAAATATATATCATCTCTTAATTTATTAAAATATTCTTCTTTTTGATTTTCAAATATTAATTTTTCTTTTTCTAATTCTATTTTTTTACTTTCTGCTTGTATTATTTCTTCTATTTTATTAACTAATTCATCTAATTCATCCATTGTTTTAATATTATCAACAAGTTTTAAACATTCACATTTTGTATATTCAGTTAATAAATGTTCTTCCTTTTTATCATTAATATAATTAATAAGACTATTTTTATAAAAATCAATTGTTCCTTGGTGAATACTTGCCATAAAACAACCTCCCTTTTTTATTGCCGTATATACTAACACAAACAGATGTTTTTGTCAAATTAATTTGTTAAAAAATTCATTACTAAATCTACTAAAATATTCTTTTCTTTAGGATTAGACTGCGCAATAAGAAGTGTTAATGCGACTAGGGTATTATTGTCAATTATTCTTTTATTATCTTTAAATAATATATTATAGAATTCTAGAAAATATATAAATAAAGTAGCCGCAATTCTTTTATTACCATCAATAAATGTATGATTTTTTGTAATTAAATATAAGAAATTAGCTGCTTTTTCTTCTATTGTAGGATAAACATCCTTACCATCAAATGATTGATATATATTACCTATAATTGCTTGTAATCCTTTGTCTCTTTCTAAAGCAAATAACTCACTATCACTATTAAATCTTAATAAATCTATTATATTTTTACAATTTTCATATGTTATCTTATCATTAGATTTTGTACCAAGTGGTTTTATTACTGTTTTATGATCATAATTATCGAGTAAATCTAAGGCAGTAGAATAATTATTTATTACTTTGATTATTTCACTTGCTTCATCACCATCTAATTTGTGATC
The DNA here is from genome assembly GCA_900313725.1 of uncultured Bacillota bacterium. Classification (GTDB taxonomy): domain Bacteria; phylum Bacillota_I; class Bacilli_A; order RF39; family UBA660; genus OMSK01. The sequence continues at coordinate 8,714 of OMSK01000099.1, forward strand.
AATTCTTCCAGCTATATTTATTAATTTTACAGTTTTTTCTAAATATTCAAGTCTTTTTTGATTAACAGCATAACCTTTTAATAAATAATCTTTTAATACTTTAGTTGCCCACTTTCTAAATAAAATACCCTTTTTAGATTTAACACGATATCCAACACTAATAATCATATCCAGATTATAGTAATCTAGATTACGAGAAACATTTCTATTTCCCTCTTTTTGAACTGTCGCAAATTTTGCGACAGTTGTATTATCTAATTCTTCTTTTAAAGCATTATTAATATGTTTATGTATAGTTTTAACATCTCTATCAAATAGTTCAGCCATTTGATTAGCATTTAACCACACAGTTTCATCTTTCATATTCACTTCCAATTTTACATCTTGGTCTTCAAATATAATTATTTCGTTTTTCATTTTTTCCCTCCTTATGTTTTTTAGTCTTCTTTTCTATAACAACATATCATGGGAAATATTTAATGTCAATATTATTTACGAAATTTTGTTTGTTTTTTCTTTTTAAAAAAATAATAGGTTTTTCCTATTATTTTCCTAGATATGTTTTAGATATTTTTATTACTTTATTTAATTCTTTAACTAGATTAGTAAAATCATTTGTAATAAATTCTAATTCTTTATTTTTAGAAGCCATTTCATGTTTATAAGCTGTATCCGCTAAATCATTAAATCCTAAGTATCTAGCATCACTCTTTAATGCATGTACTTCAATACTATAATCTTCTAAATTACTTGTATTTTTATATAATTTTAATTTATCAAATCTATCTTTAATATTGTGTAAAAATTCCATTAGTGTTTCATTATACATTGATTTATCACCAAGTAATTCTAAAGCCTTATCTATATCTACTCCATTATCTTTTAAATATTTTATATTATCTTTTGTTTCAGTTACATATACTGGAGAAAATTGAGTAGTTGATTCTATTTTTTTAGAATATGGCTTATCATTAGTAGATTCTTCTTGTTTTTCATTTTCAAACAAACTTCTAAGTACTCTATCTAATTCTTCTTTATCAATTGGTTTAGATAAATAATCATTGAATCCTTTAGCTAAATATTCTTCTTTTTGGCCTTCAATAGCATTCGCAGTTAATATTACAACTGGAGTATTAAAATTAGCTTTTTCTTTTAATTTTTCATATGTTTCTACTCCACTCATATTAGGCATCATATCATCCATAAATATTAAATCATATGTAGAACTATCTACTTTGGATAAACATTCATCACCACTTAATGCTTCATCAATAGTAGGTTTATATTTTTTTAGAACCATAGAAGCAACTTTAATATTTAATTTATTATCATCAACTACCAAGAATTTTTTATTTGATAAATCTAATTCCTTTTGTTCTATATTTTCAATAGGTACTTCTTTTTGTTCAACTTTAATATCATTAGTTTTACTATTTTTAAATACTTTAGATAATTCTTCATGTAATTTATCTCTATCTATTGGTTTAGATAAATATCCATCAAAGCCTTGATCTAAATAATTCTTTTCCATACCTGATATTGCATTAGCTGTTAAAACTACTACTGGTGTATTAAAGTTTTCCATTTGTTTTAATCTTACTAATGTTTCAGATCCACTCATTCTAGGCATCATATCATCAAGTAATATTAAATCATATTTATTATTTTTTACTTTTTCTAAACAATCCATACCACTTTCTGATAGTTCTAATGTTGGTTTATATTTTTCTAATACCTTAGTAGCAACTTTTAAGTTTAATTTATTATCATCTACTACTAATATCTTTTTACCAGTTAAATCTAAATCAACAGTAGTATCAATTACTTTACTTTCTACTACTTCTTTACTTATTTTTTGATCGATTGCTACAGTAAATTTAGAACCTTTTCCATATGTAGAATGAACTACAATTTTACCACCCATTAAATCAATTAATTGTTTAGTAATAGCAAGACCTAAACCAGTACCTTCTATTGTTGTATTTCTGTCTTCATCAAGTCTTTGGAATTTAGTAAATAGTTTATTTATATCATCTGCTTTAATTCCTCTACCTGAATCTTCTACGCTTACAATTAGTCTACAAATATTATCATTTTTTACACATTTAACACCAAAATCTACATATCCTGTATCTGTATATTTAATAGCATTTGTAAGTAAATTAACAATAATTTTCTTTAAATTAGCTTGGTCACCTACTAATGTAGAAGGAATATCTTCTGCGATATGTATTCTATAATCTAGTGGTTTTTCACCAAGACGTCCTTTACCAAGTTTTACTATACCATCAAGTAATTCATATACATTATATGATGAATTATGAATTTCAATTTTACCTGCTTCAATTTTACTAATATCTAGTATTCCATTTACTATTTCAAGTAATGTTTGTGAAGCATTTACTATATCATTAGCATTTTCTTTAGCTTCATCAAGTGAATTAGATGTTTGTATATATTCACTAAATCCTACAATAGCGTTTAGTGGAGTTCTAATTTCATGAGACATACTAGATAAGAAATCGCTTTTAGCTCTATTTGCTTTATCCGCTTGTTCTCTAGCAATGTTTAGTTGTTCAATCATTTTAATATCTGGATTTTCAATTGTAAAGTACATTAAGAAAGTTATAAAAGTTTCTGTCGAAGTCATTAATAATAAATCCGGCGATATTTTTTGAATTATCATTACAAATGTTGCTAAAAAAACAAAAGCAATTAATGGTAAATACTTCTTAGATTTTAATTTTTTAACATTAACGATCATTGAAGGAACTAAAATAAACACATAAATAATTGATAATAAATAAACTAAATCAACACTTAATCCATACGTATATATTCCACGATTATCATTTACATAATTTATTGGTAATATTGATAATGCTATTAGTGAAACTATAAACACAATTACTGATAATAATATTATTTTTTTAAATTTTTCATTTTTAATTTTATCACTTTGCTTTTCATCTATATTTAGTATTATTAAAATATATGCAACCATAAGTAAAAGCCACACAATTAAATAAACCAAGTATGATTTACAAACTATCGTATTTATAATAGGATAATCATTAGCATATTTTATACTAAAAAAACAACAAATATGTAATAATTGTCCAATAAAATTAGATATAATCATATATTTATATATTTTATTTTCATAGTTATCTATTCTTTTTTTAGTAAAATAAACTATTAATAATAAAATTATATCTAATACACCAAATAATTCGAAAAATAATAGTTTCATATTACACCCTCTTATTTTTTTATTCTTACCATATATATATAATATCACAAAAAAAAAAGATAAACAATTGTTTATCTTTAAATTAAACGTTTTTTTCTATAATAAGCATAATTTTTTTTACCTGCACTTGTTCTTTGTATTTCGTCTTCAATATTAATTTCAATAGGTTTAGCAAATTCTTCAATCGAATTACACTTTTCATTAACTAGATTAATAATTTTTTCTCTCGATAAATTACAATCACTCATTAACGAAATATAAGCAACACTTCTTGGTGTAGCAGATGCATCAGAAGGTACTATAATACAGTCTTCAATATAATCTACAGACGAAATTACTTCTTCAACGTTACCTGCATATATTTTAACGAAATTACCTTTTCCATCATCTGTAATAAAATATTCTCTTATTCTTCCACCTAACTTAATAAGTCTTTTAAACTTTCCATGTACGGAACCATAAGTATCAGAAATAAACCATTTTTTACCATTTTCATCGGTAACGAAACTTTTATTTGTAGCTTCTTCATTATTATAATATCCATCAGCTATTGTAGGCCCTGATAAACATAAAATTCCCTCTTTATCATTACCTAAATCTGCATGAGTTTTTGGATCAATTGCCTTTGCTTCAATACCATTCATTAACATAAAGTAGTCATTTAATCCAAATTTTAATGCTGTTGCACTACCTAATTCTCCAAATCCAAATCCATCTATAAGTAATGGATCTGCATCATGCTCATTTAAAAAATTTAATAATTTTTTCTTTTCTTCTGTTAAATAATGTTCTCCACCAGAAATAACATATTTTAAATATGATAATTTACCAACATCTTTTGTATCTTCTATTATTTTATAAAAGTTTGGTATAGCTTGAATACGATCAACTTGATTTTCGTCTAACATATCCATAATTTTCTCATCTTTTGATTGTAATATTAATGTTTTACCCATTAAAAGAATCATAATTGTACTATTAATTGCGGCATAAGGATATTCATGTGAAACAACACCGACAACTTTTTCAGATTCACAACTTTTAACATTAGTGGTTTTTGAAACAATTTTAACCATATTTGTATACACCTTATTTGATATCGAAATAGGTTTAGGTTCTCCACTTGAACCACTTGTATATAAAATCGAAGCTAAAGCATCTGGATCTTTACATGGTTCATATGAAAGATTACCAATATCACTTTTTTGGATATCATCCCACTCATGAACTTTTACCCCTTTATTTTGGATTTTTTCAATTATCGATTTATCACATTTATCCATTAATATTATATCTTTAACTTTTGTATTATCAATAACTCTACTTACAATTTCAATATTATTTGAATCAGTAAACATTAGTTTTGAGTTAAAATTGTTAATGTTAAATTCCATTTTTTCTTCCTTAGAACCATTAAATATTCTTGAATTAGCTATTCCTAACTTATTCATTGAGAAAAACGAAATAATTCCTTCACTACTACTATCTGAACATATAGAAGCTTTATCTCCTTTATTATATTCAATATTTTTATAAATATAATCAGCTAATTTATCAACTTCAGTAAGCATTTCCATAAAAGTTATTGCTTTATCCTGTACTAATGCATTTTCATTTTGTATTTTTGGATGACTTAATACTAAATTTTTAAAGTAAATATATGGTGTTTCACCATTCTTCTTGATTAAAATTTTATGATGATTATTTTCTTTAACAAATTTATAATGTGAACCTAAATTTTTTAATGTCAATGCATATGTTATTAAATTACTAATTTTTTCATTATTCTTTTTAGATTTAACACTATTTACCATAAATTCCCCTCTTTCAATGCCGTATATTATACACATTTTTTGTTATTTGTCAAATTTTTGTTTGCTTTTTATAAAAAAAAGAATTTTAGTTCTTCTTTTTTTTCTTTTCTCCTAATTTATTATCTAAAAGTTGTACAATGTTTCCATATCCTAAGAAGAATACAAATGTTACTATCATATTTATAGTTACTTTACCTACTCCATAAGCTTCCATATCCATAAAAGGATAAGGATAAGTTGCTCCATTTATAAATGTTCCTCCATTAGCTGTATAAATAACTACAAATAATTGATAAGCTATAAGCACAAAACTCCAAATTAGTGGATATTCTTTCTTTAAATGTCCTTTTTCTCCAAATATTATATAGTCAAATATTACTAAAAGGGGTACTACTATATGTACTATACTGCATTCTAATTGATGATTTTCAAATACAGAAGCTGCACTACTTGATGATATTAGCAAATTATATACTACCATAGTAAGAGTAATTGATATTGTTACCATACCTTTAATTATATAGTGCATATCACTATTCTTTGTTTTTTTAGTAATCATTAATATTACAAGTACTGTAAAATATATTAAGCATAATAAATTACTTAAATTAGTAAAATATAATATTCCTTTTTCAAATGTTAAAAATTTAAAATTTAGATATAATCCTATAGCAGTTACTATAACAATTATAATTCTATATAATAATTTAATCTTTTCCTTCATACTTATACACCCTATTATCATTATAAATCAATATTTTAAAAGGTCAATATTGTTTGTAAAGTGAGTGTAAAAAAAAGCTATATTTTTATAACTTTTTTCAGCATAAATAATCTAAACCAATAATGAGGCTTTCTTTAAAACATCTTTTTGTTCATTATATGTAAGCATTTCTATTGCTTCTTCTAACAATAACCACTTACCATCAACAAAATTTTCTGATATTTGAGGTCTTATTTTTTCCATTTTATCTATTTTAAATAAATATACTTTTATTTTTTTTTCATTTTCTTCAATATCTGAAAAGTATCCATATTCACCTATTTTAGTAATAAAACTATGTTTATATAAACTTATATTAGTTTCCTCATATACTTCTCTAATTGCAGCTTCAATAAATGTTTCATTCTTCTCTAAATGTCCTTTAGGTAAAACCCAGCAATTATTTATATCTTTTAAAACTGCAACATATTTTTTTCCTTTTAATTCACTTACAACTACACCCATACAAGAAATGATTTTTTTGTTTTTTTCTTTTTTATTTTCTATCAATTTAACAATATTTTCAAACACAAATGTATTTATATCTAAAAATTGCTTAGTCGATTCAGATAATTTATGTTCACTTTTTAATACTTCTCTTATATTAAAATTCAATATTGATTTATCAAACATATTTTTTTCTTCACACAAATTACAAAAATCGTTAAATACATTTAAATAACCATATGAAAAAATTCCGTTTATATTTAAAATACATTTTAATAATACAACAAATTTTTTTATGTGATTTTTTGATAATGAAATCTCATTATTACATAAAGAAATACAATTTCTTCTACAAGTATGAACAATACTAGGTAAATTATTTTTATCATTTTGCTGAATATCCAAATAACTTTGTCTTAAAAAATAATTTTTACCATATAATGTTGGATCTAACCCAAGTTGTTCTTTTTCATATATCATTACCTTTGTTTTACTATCAATTAAATTATTTTTTACTTCATTTAAAGTATATATTGTGACTCCTATATGAATGTCGCAAGATTTATTTTTATTATCAATTATCATAAATTGTTTCACTTGATTAAAATCATATTTATCTAAAACAATATATATATCTAAATCAGACCAAAGAGGTATTATTTCTGATTTACCACCAGAACCACCTAAAATAATACTTTTCAGATTTTTATTAAATAATCGTTTTGCTAAATCTACTACTTCATCCAGTTTTACTTGATAATTATCAGGTAATCTAAGTGTAGAGTTATCAAAAACATGTTTATTCGATTTTGACATTGTTCCACCACTTTCTTATAATCACTACTATTTTCAATATTTTTTTTGAAATTTTGAAATTTTATATTTAATCTATTAATAAAATAATTATAATATGTTTTTTTATCCTCATCACTAATGTTTTCTTCTGAAATTCTGTTTAATAAAAAAATGAATTGATCAATAAAGTCAGACATTCTAGTTATCTCCTTATTGAAACTATTTTCTAAGGTTATACTACCACTTCTTTTTATATAATTATATCCTATAAAAGGTATACTCCTAACAGTATGCGCTTTCATTATCAATAATGGAATTAGTCCAAAATCCTCATGCGTTTTGTTTTCTAAAAAGAATAAATTATTATCAAAAAAAAGCTTTTTTTTAAAAAGATAACCCCATGGTGTAGCAAAAATTTTTTGATGACTGCAAAATTTTCTAAGAACATCATTACCATTTTTTCGAGAAAATAGTTCTGATTCAAATCGTTCAGTACCATTACTACAGAAAAATCGAAATTTAATGATATCTTCATTATATTTAACTAATTCACTCAGTAAACCTTGATTTATATAATCATCTGAATCCACAAATAATATATATTCGCCAGAACTATTTTGTACTCCAATATTTCGAGAAATACTCACTCCTTGATGACTATTTCTAATTATTTTAATTTTAACATCAATTTTAGTTTGAATATTTTCTATAATTACTAAAGTATCATCTGTTGATCCATCATCGACAACAATAATCTCAAAATTTTTAAAATCTTGATTAATTATACTATTTAAACATTTTGAAATTGTAAATTGTGAATTAAATGTTGGAACAATAACTGAAATTTTTATGTTCTTTTTATACATTTAACTTTCACTTCTTTACTTTTAATATCATCACTGATTTCCGATAATTGATTTTTAAAATCTCCAACATTTCCATCATTATTTACAATATACGTAAATGGTGTATAAGAAGAATTATCATCAATAACTAATTCATTATTATAAATTGATAATTTTTTTAAATTTAGCAAGCCAAATTTTTGTTTATTTCTATCTTTTTTTTCAACCATGTCAGCCACTTCATCTATTGTTATGCTTCGATTCTCTTTTAATTTCATATATTCACGATATACTCGATTATGATATGATGCTTCAATATAAATTAAATTTACATTATTTTTTAAAATTCTATATATACTCTTTATTGCATCTATTCCATACAATGTGTCTAAAACAATAAATTCATTATCATAATGAGAAGAGCTAGTTAACAAAATAAAATCATACCAAAATCTATAAGAATCATTTTTTTCTTGCTCTTTCATCCACAGATGCTTTTCTAAATTTGAGCCAGAAGATAAATACATCTCATTTAATATATCTCTCATTTTTACATGAACTGAATTTGGTAAAAGATGTGTCAAATATTCAGAAGCAGTGCTTTTTCCAGATTCGGATACACCAGAAATAAAAATAAATTTTTGATTTTTATTAATGATGCTATCAATTATTTTATTAAATACATTATTAATATCATCAACAGCATTTATAATTTGAATATTAGATTTTTTTATCATTTTTTTTGTGACATCATTTAATACTATTTGATAATTATGATAATAATCATCATATGAATTAATTTTTGAATCATTTCTTTGTCGTAATCTTTCATTTAGCTTAGTTGTATCATCAATATTAAGAAATAATGATAAGTTTTCACTATTTATTCCATATTTCTTCTTTGACATATTTATTTGATTATATATATCAAGATTATTGTATCCTCTCATAAGAAAATTAGCTAAAATACGGCAATCAAAAGTAAAAACACCTTTATCATTAATAATTAACTGTTTTTCTTTTTTTATTGCTTCATCATCTCTATATTTTATTCCTCTATAAATTGTGTCACAAAATTCTTCAAGTTTACTATCCAAAAACCACCATTTAAAAAAATCATCACCCCTTAAATTTGGAAAAATATTATAATAGCCTATATCATTTGAAAAATAACCATAGGGAAAGCGATCCTTCAGTAATTTATATTGCGTTGTTTTGCCACTTCCATCTAAACCATTTAATGATATTTTATACATTTTGTTATCTCCTTATTATTACCATATTCCATAATAATTTTATCTCTTATTTCATGAGGCACTATATTTAATCCAGACATTTCGTTAATAGGTATTTCAATTGGAATATATAATCCTCTATCTTTGTATTCATCAGAACTAAATTCTGGTCCATTTCCGGTTCCAAATGTTCCAGATATCCACTTACATTTGAAAAAATATGTTTTAGTATCTTTAAAATCTTCAATATATTTCATTTCCTCAACATCTACATTTATTCCTAATTCTTCAAGAACTTCTCTTTTTACTCCTTGTTCTAATATTTCATCTTCTTCTAAGCCACCACCTGGAAAAACATAATATATATTTTCTTTATTTCCATCAAATCTAACTCTTTTAATCAACAAAACTTTATTATCATGAATTACTATTCCACGTACTCTTACATTCATATTTTTACCTCCTCAATTCATCTAAATTATCTATTAAATAATGTAAGTTATTATAATTATTATTTTTTAATTTATTATAAAAATAATGAACTAAAAATATAATATAATAATAATCATCTTTATCAAATTTAGATATATTAAATATACACATTAAACGCATTACAATAAAATATATCAAATCATCATATATATCAAAATCTTTAATAATTTCCAAAAATTTTAAAATATATTGTTTTCTAATACTAGTTACTTCTAAATAACCGTTAATTTCTATTAAATTACCATTTCTATAATTAATTTTAGGTTTATAGTATTTATTTTTTTTACAAATTTCATCATGATTATAAAATGATTTTGGATGATATTTTGGACAAATATACTGATCAAATATTAATATGGAAACAAGACATATTGCAAATTCACCTATCGCATAATTATATCCTAATAAACTTATATCAAAAAAATATGGTGTCGTTGAAATGTTTAAAGAATTATGATCACCTTGAGTTACAAAACATAAATGTTGCTTATTTTTTTGAAAATATTTTTTTGTTTCTTCTAAAATTTCACTTGTCGAAATACTTTGATAGCCATTAATTACTACTTTCTTGTTGAATTGTTTTTCATTATCATACCAATTAATTAATCTTGAATTTATCCTATCTTTAAAGAATGCATCTATAGGTGACATATCATTCCAAATTCTTTTTTTAGAGCTTTCATTATAAATAGATAAAATTTTATTCATTTTATTTTCATTATAGTTCATTTTAAAGTCATTCTTCACAAAATAATCATTTAATAATCCATCATTATTTTTTATTCCTAAATCATATTCATATATGATTAAGTATAAATCATTTTTTATATGATATGAATTCAAATGTTTCTTTATTGGAAAAACTTTTGAATACAAATTAATTGCTTTCTCTTCCTTTATCATTTCCTGATTAGAAATAATTTTAAAGAATCTTTTTTTATTTTTTTCAAATAAAATACCATTAATAGAATTGTTTTGACAATTAATATTTTTTATTATAATATCTGGTGTAATACTATTTATTTCTTCCAATAATTTATTAATATTATAATTCATTTTTTATTCTAATCTCATCTATTATTTTAAAAATTTTTTCTGTTCTATCACCAGACATATCATAATAATCTAAATTATTCTTTTTACAATATTTTTTTATTTGCTTAGAATTATTTATAACTAATTCACAATAATCCAACAATTCACTATTTGACAAGCTATTTGTCCAATCATTCTCCGTATCATTAGTTCTTATATCATTATACAATTGTTGCGGAGTGCCATCATAACCCAATATAATAATTATAAATTTATCCTTATTAAATTGTGCTAAAAATCTATCCATATCTAAATAACAACCCTCTATAACATAATTTATATCAATAGTACGTTTAGTAATATGATTTAATGATCTTATATAGCTTGTGATAAATCCAGATACTTCATCTAATAATTGAGAATTTCTACGATTATGATTAATATTTAATTCTGGCATTCCAAATTGAAATGCTGTAATAATCGAATCCAATGATATCATATTATAATTAAACTTATGTGAGATTTTTCTAGCCAACGTGCTTTTTCCAGATCTACTACAACCATATATTATTATATTTTTTCTTATTTTCATTTCTTTTTTTATGTCATAAATACTGGATAATAATTTAGTAGTATATTTAGAAATTTTTTTTACATAAAACAAATAAAAATCTTTTTTATATTTTGTTTTTTCTCTTATAGCATACTCCATCAATCTGCGTACTACGTCATAGTAGCAGTAAACATTAAATAGATTTACTGAACCAGTTATTGAATTTTTACGTAATCGATAATTATAATATGGTTTATCAATATAATACAAATTTTTTATACTACAAAGAAGTTTAATAACCCACTCTTCGTCCTCATGAACAATACCTTCTATAAAAAACAATTTATTTTTTAAAATTATATCTCTTTTTACAATAAAACGCCATACTGTAAAAATAATTTTACTTTGTTTAATATAATTTAGTACTTCATTCATCTTTTTGTTATTTATTCTAGTATAATCTATTTCTCTATCATATAAATCTCTGGCATCATCTTCTCTTATAGTTTTGAAATTTGAGATATATGTTTCTTTTTTTGTTTTTTCAATTACATGAAAAATATAATTTAAACTATCTATATCAATATAATCATCACTATCTAAAAATAATATGTATTCCCCGTTAGAATTGTTTATACCTATATTTCTAGCTGCTGATACACCAACATGTTCTGTGCAGAATACTTTTATGTTATTATATTTCTTACAATATTCATTACATATAGTCCTAGTTTTATCTGTTGATCCATCATCAACAACAATTATTTCAAAATCATTATAATCTTGATTTACAAGACTATCTAAACATTCAGAAATATATTTTTCTACATTATAAGCAGGTATAATAATTGAAAATTTACTCATATATATTTCCTCTTTCCTTTAACAAAAAAAGTGCAAAACACCCCTTGGATGTTAATTGCACTTATTAACTTCAAAAAAAATGCTGGTTTTTAATAATTTAATAAACATACCTATCACCAAACCCTAAATACAGTATATATTCTAACATAAAATTATTAATTGTCAATATAAAAGTTGTACTTTTTACAACTTTATCTCATCTATTATGTTTTTATTTATATCATATAAAGTGAATTTATGATTTTCATATATTAAATAACTGGGTTTACTATTACCTCTAGGAAGTGATATTGAACCAACACAAATATAAATCATATCATCGTTCTTTTTGATATATGGTATGTGTTCATGTCCGTATATAAGTATTCCATTATTAAATTTTTTATTTTTAGAATAACTATATAAATGACCATGAGTTAAATATAGTTTTTTATTATCAACATCTAATTCTACTAAATCTGGTGTTGATGTATTTATTAATTTCACAATAAAATCTGAATCACAATTACCTCTAGTTATTATTAGTTTATTTAAATATTTATTTAAAAATTCAATAACATCTATACTATCATGATAAGAATAATAACTACATAAATCACCTAATACAACTATTCTATCAAAGTTATTTTGTCTTTCTAATTCTTCTATATATTTTAAATTATCAATTTTACCATGTATATCTGAAAAGAATAATATTTTCATATTATCACCATTTAAATTATATCATTTTACATAATAAAAAGATACAATTATTATAATTAAAAGGGGTACAAATTGTACCCCTTTTAATATTTTTTCCTAACTAAGTTATCGACAAATTGTCGATATCATAATTTTCTTAATTATTTTAGGTTATATACAATTTGTACATACCCTTATGTTTTCATATTTTTATGTATTAATTATCATATTTTATTCCCATTTTTTCTCTTACTTCAAGTAATTTTTTAGAAGCTACTTTTTCTGCTTCAATAGCTCCATTATGTAGTATTTTAATTAATTCATCATTATATCTATATTTTTTATATTTTTCTTGTATAGGTAATATAAATTTTTCTAATAAATCAGCTAAATCTTTCTTAAATGTACCATAATTAGAATCTTTATATTTATCTTCTATATCTTTTATACTTTTATTTGTAATTGATGCATAAATAGATATTAAATTAGATATACCCGGCTTTTTTTCTTCATCAAAATATATTTTATTTTCACTATCTGTTACTGCACTCATTATCTTCTTTTTAGAATTATTAATATCATCTAATATAAATATTGTTCCTTTATCATTTATCGGAGATGATTTTGACATTTTTTCATTAGGATTTTGTAAATTCATTATTTTATGACCTATCTCTGGCACATAATAATCTGGTAATTTAAACATATCACCATATCTTTTATTCATTCTCTCTCCTATATCTCTAGTTATTTCTATATGTTGTTTTTGATCAGATCCAACTGGTACTATTTCAGCATCATATAAAAGTATATCAGCTGCCATTAAGGTTGGATAAATAAGTAGCCCTAAATCTATTCCATCTTTACCTTGTTTTTCTTTCTTTGATTTATATTGTGTCATTCTTGATAATTCTCCTACTCGGCATTGAAATGCGACTAAAAATCCTAATACACTATGTTCATTAACATCACTTTGTACAAAGAAATTAGTATATTTTGGATCTACTCCACAAGCTAAATAAGTTGCGGCTAAATCTAGAATTGTATCATGAATTTTTTTAGGTTCTTGATATGAAGTTAAACCGTGTAAATCCGCTATAAATATAAATGAATTATGTTCTTTTTGTAATTTAACAAAGTTTTTAATTGCTCCTAAATAATTACCTAATGTAAAATTTCCTGTAGGTTGAACACCAGTAATCATTGTTTTCATTTTGATCCTTCTTTCTAATTATAATATTCCATTATTTTTTTATATAAATCTTTTGTTTTTTCTAATGAATCTATTAATATGTATTCATTTTTTTGATGTGATGTATCAGGACCTGGTCCAAGTATTATAAAGTTTTTATCAATAAATGATCCTTCTGTCACATAACATCTTGTTTCTTTTTTTGATGAAATATTCTCTAAAAAATCTATATTACTATTATTTAGTTTAGGTTTTATATTTACACATATAGTTAATTTAGAATCATATTTTTTTAATATACTTTTTATTTTATTTATAATTTCATCTAAATGTTTTTCTTTAACTATTCTAAAATCCATGCTTATTTCACATTTACCCGCAAGAGAATTAATAGTTTCTCCACCCTTAATCATACCAATATTCATAGTAGTATAAGGTATTTCAAAGTCTTCTACTTTATCTTTTTTTAATTCTTCATAATAATCTTTTATTTCATTAATAAATTTGATACATTCATCAATTGCGCTTATACCCTTATCTGGTGTTGAAGAGTGACATTTTATTCCATAGAATTCTATTTGTAATCCTAAAGCTCCTTTTGTTCCATATACAGGTATATTATTAGTAGGTTCACATACAATAATATTATTAGATTTTACTCTATCTTTAATTGTTTTTATTCCTTCAAATCCTATTTCTTCATCATTAGTAAAATATAGTGATATTTTATTCTTAGTTAAATCTACTTCTGATATAGCTTTTAATATAGAAGCTAATCCACCTTTCATATCACAAGCACCTAATCCAATTAACATGTTATCTATTTCTACTAATTCAAATGGATTTCCATCCCATGATTCATAATCAACTGTATCAGTGTGTCCCATAAAACCTATATTAGTATTCTTACTATTATAAGCTATTAGACATTTATCAATTCTTTCTATAGTAAAATTATAATCTTTTAAATATTTTTCAATATAATCCATTATTTCTTTATTTTGTTCATCTTTAATTGTATTATAACTAACCAATTTTTTTAATATTTCTTTTGTTTCCATAATAATCTCCTTTCATCATATAATTTGCTTATACAAAAAAAGAATACAGATTTACCTGTATTCTTTATATTTATATTTTATTCATACAGGTATAAGCAATACTAAAACCACTTATACCCATAACGATTTTTATCGCTTTGTATAAGTGTTACCTATATGACGCCAAGTTCTAATAATTAAATTTTTCATATAAATAACTTCCTTTCTTATCTAAATATTAACATAAATATTTATATTAGTCAATTTTTTTATTTATTTTCTTATTTACAATATCAAAATATAATTTAAATGAATCTGGGAAAGTTAACTCTTCAGGTGAAGGTAAAGTATCTGATAACCTAATTTGTTCCATTTCATATTCTTTAGGTAACTGTCCCATTTCTTCTATTTCACAATAGCAAAGTAATCCATATGTACTAATTTTATATATAGAAACAGGTATAACTTTTATTTTAGTTGCTCCAGTTTCTTCATACATTTCTCTTTTAGCTGCTTCTTGCCATGTTTCTCCTTCTTCTATATGTCCGCCTGGAATTTCCCAACCTTTTCTTTTTTTATTATAAGCAAACACAAATTTATCTTTATATTTACTTACGCATACAACTCTAGTAAATTCTTTTTCATCAACAGTTCCTAAATCATAAAAATTAATTTCAAACATAATTTTTCCTCCACTTATTAGTCAATTGTTTTTAAATATTCCGCTAACTTCTTATACATGTCTACACTCCAGAAATTCCATCTTTCTTCATCAGGAAAATTTCCTAGCGTTTTAGTTTCTCCATCTGGTATAAAGATAAAATCCCAACTCCATCCATAAGTACCTGATTTTTCTGTTGCGATTGTACCTCTAGTTATTCCTTCAAATACTACTGGTTCTTTTCCTGGTTCAGCATATGCGATAGATTCTTTAAAATATGCTTTTCTATTTTCCATACCTTCCATTAATTTTAAAAGTCCATCTTCTCCTATTGTATCATCTGCATAATGTGTATATACTCCAGGAAATCCTTTTAGTCCTTCTACAAATAACCCTGAATCATTTTTAAGTACTGGTTTATTTAATTTTTCACAAGCCCATTTAGCTGAATAAATTGCAACTTCATTTACATCATCAGCTTGTATTTCTGGTGTTTCCATTTTAACATTATCTATTTCAAAACCAAGTGGTTCTAAAGCTTGTTTAGCACTGGCAATTTTAGCCCAGTTTCCTGTTACATATGTTATTTTTTTCATTGTTTCACCTCATTAATTTTCTTCGCTATAATACCATTTATCAATTATTTTTTTGATATTTTTTATTTTATGTCCACTGTTTTTATATTCATTTAAATCATTTAAATATAGTATATTTTGTGATAAATGTATTGCATTTTTATAATGAAAAACTATATTATTTTTTATTTTTGAAATAGAATCTATTCTAAATTTATTAAATAAATTCTGAGTTTTTGGAAAACTATTATCTAATAATTTTATTTTTTGTTTATTACCGCTTTCATCATAATATACTACATTTATTACTGGATTATCCTTATCAAATGAAATATATTCATAATCATCTAATTCAGATAATGAATCATTAAATTCATCTTTATATTTTTTTAATTCTGAAATTATTTTTCTTTTTAGATCTGCTTTCTTTATATTTTGAATAATAATTGGTCCAAAAAGAAAGGTTGTTATAACAAATATAATCATAAATAATGGTACTAATAAATATTTTAAATTTTTCATAATTATACCTCTAATTCATTATAAACCTTATCCACTTCTTCTTTTTCTCCTTCAATAGCTACTACATTATAAACTTCTGGAGATTCATATTCATCTATTTCAAATTTAACATTATCTTTTTCATATATCTTTCTATTTCTAATTAAAGTAATATCTTTTTTATATTCTAGAAAATCTAATATAGAATTTATACTTTTTATATCATTAAATTCTAAAGGTAATGATTCTTTTCTAATTTTTAAAATATCTTCTGTTAGATTATCTTCTTTAAAATCTAGAAACATTTTATTATCATTAATAGTTATTCTAGCCATAGTTTTATTACTATTTCTATAAAGAGTTCTTGTTTGTTTTACTTTATCAATTAATTCATAGCCATTATTATTACAATAATCAATATATCTTTCTATACTTTCTACTTTAAAACTATATTCATATTCATTCATAAATATCACCTATATATATTTTAACATATATAAGAAAAGTATTAAACTTTCTTTAACACTTTTTCTTTATCAACAAATTTTTGTAATGGTTCACATATTTTATCTGTATATATTACATCCAATTTATGAAGTGCTCTTGTTAAGGCTACATAAAGAAGTTTTAAATCTGCTGGATTTTCTGAACTATATACTTTCTCATCTACATTATGTAAAATAACTGCATCAAATTCTAGACCTTTTGCTAAGGAATTAGAAATAGTTACTATTTCATTTCCTTTTTCAGTTATATCTGTATTTTCATCAATATTTGAAATAAATAATCCCTCAAATGATAAATCATCATTTAAATAGCTAGCTTGTAATGGATATTTACTTATAATACCAATAGTCTTATAACCTAATTCTTTATATTCTTCAATTCTATCTTTTATAGTAGTTACTAATGCTTCTTCGTTTACTTGTTCAAAAGAAACATCTTCTCCACTTCTTACAGTTAATTCTGCAGGATTAACATCTAATTTTTTAGATATTTCATTAGCTACATTCATTATTTCACTAGTAGTACGATATGATTTATTAAACTCTAATACCTCACAATCACCTATTATATTTGATACACTATCCCATGAATTAATACCACGATAATCATATATTGATTGAGCAATATCTCCAAAAATACTAAATGAAGCATTTGGTAAGCATGCCTTTATAGTATAAAAATTAAATTCTCCTAAATCTTGAGCTTCATCAATAACTACATGACGATAATCATTTTCATATCCATCTAAACCTAATTTATATTTAATAAATAATAATGGTGTTAAATCTTCAAAATCAAATTCATTATTTTTATAATTATCAAGTGTTTCTTTTTTAAGTTGTTTCATATCTTCATAATTATATATATTATAACTATCAATATTATTAATAAATTTTTTATATAATTTAATTGGTTCAGTTTTGTATTTATTAATATATTTTCTTAAACTAGATTGGCAATTTTTACGTAATTCATCTCTAGCAATTTTAATCTCATCTCTACATTTTTCTACTGTATTAGTAAGTTTACTTTGTTCAAACGCCTTTTTAGTTTGTTCATTAAAACTAAAACTTATTTCTTGCATATGATTTTCAATATATGCTGATGAAATTAAAACAAAACGATCAATTGCTTTATCAAAGTTATTAGTATCATCTATTGCAGTTTCTAATAATACTCTTATTTTTGATTTATCTAATATTTTAAATCCATTTATTACTAAATCATCATTAGCAATATTCATTATATAATCATCAACATATTTATCAATCATATCTTTAAATTTTAATGAACTTTTGAATTTAGATATACCACTATTTGCTTTACCACTTATAATTTGAATTTGTTTTTTTATAGAATTTTTAATATTTAATTTAGGTTCACCAATCATATTTTTTACAAATGTTTCATAAGTTGTTTCTTCTATTTTATCAACATCCAAATCAGGTAATACACCTTTAACATATTTTAAGAAAACATCATTTGGTCCTATTACTAAGTATTGACTGTTTTTTACTTTAATTCTATATTGATATGCTAAATAAGCTATTCTATGTAATGCAATTGTTGTCTTTCCTGAACCAGCTACTCCTTGTACAATTATATTCTTATTAATTGGTTGTCTAATTGCAGCATTTTGTTCAGATTGAATTGTTGCAACAATATTAGTTAATCTAGCATCATTATTTTCATTTAAATATTTTTGAAGTAAAACATCATTACTTACTAAATCAACGTCATAATAATCTTTAAGCTTACCATTTTCAATATCAAATTGTCTTTTTAATAATAATTCTACATCAACTTGACCTTTTGGACTGTTATAAGATGTTTCACCTAAATCAGAATCATAATATAAATTTGAAACAGGTGCTCTCCAATCTGTAACAAGCATGTTTAAATCATCATCCATCATAGTATATTTACCAATATAATGTGTTTGAATGTTTCCCTCTTCATCTTTATAATCTATACGAGCAAAATAAGGTTTTTCAACACCATTTTCTAATGGTTTCATTTTATGACAAATTGCATCATAAGCTGTACGAAAGTGTTCTGGATGATGTTTATAATGCCCTAATATATCATAGTATTCATCCATCATCGCATCAAGATGTTCTTTTGAATAACTTGTCAAGCAATCAAAATGTTCTTGTTCCTTTTTTAATTCTATTTCTTTTTCCATAAATCCTCCCCTAAAATTAGTATGTATAATAA
Organism: uncultured Bacillota bacterium; assembly: GCA_900313725.1. Classification (GTDB taxonomy): domain Bacteria; phylum Bacillota_I; class Bacilli_A; order RF39; family UBA660; genus OMSK01. The sequence continues at coordinate 28,184 of OMSK01000099.1, forward strand.
CATATATTTTTCAATAAATCAAATATATTATCTATCATGTTTCCCTTTCAAATTTTTTACTTTTTATTAACGACTTGTTATATAATTTTCTATATATTAAACCATGTATATTTTGACAATATCCATTATAAATTATATCACACGACGTAAATTCATCATATTCAATTTCTTGATTACAATTTAAAAATGAATAATCTATTTTAGATAATTTAACATATGGTACTCTTTTTTCTTTAATTGCTTGTGTGTGTAATTCTGCTAGTGACATATTGTATAATTTTTTTAAATATAAATTTATCAAAAATGAAGATGATTGAAAACGTGGATTAATTTCCATAAAATATACTTTGTTATTAGCTAAAACATAATCAATACCCATTATTCCTAAATATCCTTCATTTTTTAATTTTTTTGCTATTTTTAAACTATATTTTTCAATTTCTTTTACAATTGTTTTATCTAAATATTGTGGATAAATAAAATCACCACCAACATATTTAAATCTATTATCAACAATCTCTATTAGTTGTGCTGATATAGGAAATAAATCTATATCTTGTTTTCCAATAATCATAGTTACATTTAATGGTGTATTTGACAAATATTTTGATATAGAAAATTCACCAAATAAATTTAGTTTTTTAAATAGTTTTTTATCTTTTATTAAGTATGTATTTTCTCCACCAGAACCACTTCTACCTTGTATTACAAGATTTTCACTATAATCATTAAATATTTGTTCATAATTATCTTCAGTTATTTCGCATATTTTATAATCTAAAAGATTAACATCATTCTTTAAGAATTCTCTAATTAAAAACTTATTGTTAATAAAATCTAATAGTTCACTGTTATCATTATAAACAATGTTACAATTAGGAATATTTTTACATAAATCATAAATTTTCTTATTAAATATTACAAACTCAGCATCTTTATGTTGAGAAATATTTTTAGTTAAATAGTCTTTGTAATTATTCATAAATATTTCACTACTTATATCATCTAATTGTGTTGATGAATAAAAAATATTTCCAGGTTCTCCAGTTGGATAAAGAGTAATTGAACCATCAAAATAATTTTCATTACAAATTGCATTATTAGATTTAAGCCCTACATAATACTTTTTCATTTAATACACCCTCTATACAATCAGTTTCTTGTAATCTATTTCGAACTATTCTAAACATTTCAGGTAAATCAACTTCATCCGTATAAATAGTCATTGTAGCAAATTGTTCAACAATATTTCCATACTCTTTTTCAAGTTTTATTGCATTAGCAACTCTATTAATTATTTGTTCATAAGTATGATTTCGGCTATTTGAACTTATTCTTGATATAATACCACCTTTAATATTTCTATATTTCAAATTTATTAATATAATGTTGAAACTTTTATTTAACTCCATAATTCTTTCAATATCTCTATATGAAACAAACAAAACAATATTATTATCAATATAATTTTTTTCAAAATCATCTTTAAGTATTCCATAAAAATTACCATGATCTTTATCTATAATATCTCCATCACCACTGGAAATTAAAAACTTATTATTATCATATAATTCAGCATATTCATCATGTAACAAATATCTATAAAATCCATCTTGATCATCACTTCGTCTACCTCTTGTTGTACAATGCATAGGAATAACATAACCTAAATTTTTTTTCAAATAATCTCCTAATGTTGTTTTTCCAGCACCACTTGGTCCCGTAATCATAACAATATTATTCATAATTCATCTCGCAAAAATTTTTTAATATAATATAATATCTTTTATAATAATCTTTCTTTTGACGTCTAGAAAATAAATCAATCGTTCCAATATTATGTAAATAAAATTTTTCCAATAATATTTTGCATAAATAAAATTTTATCATAACATCAAAATCATCTTTGCTATAAGTTTTATCATATTTTAGATATTCATCACGTAATTGTTGATACTTAGTCTTACAAATATAATTATTATTTACAAAAAATTTTACTACCACTACTGCAAAGTCATATATCTTAGCACACATAGTAGTTTGATCAAAATCAATTATATATTTATTTTTACCGTCATCAATTAAATTTTCTTTTGATATATCACCATGATTTATATATTTTTGTCTTAAGATATTATTATTTTTTAAAGAATCAAAAACATTTAAAACATAATCTAATTCTTTTGAAAAGTATTTTTTAATTTTATCGGATGAATATATATTTTCATAATATTTATAACAATCATTTATTAAATAATCTGTACCATCATATTTTCTATCACATAACAATAGATTTAATATGTATTTATACATTCCCTTATCTTCTTTTGTATTTTCTATATATTCAAAAATATTATATATCATTCCATTTATTTTCAAAGGGCAATTATTTATTGGTTTTGAAACTTTAATGTTATTTGTCAAAAACATATTGTATAGTTTTTCTGATAATTCAAAATTTGGTATATTTACATATTTCTTAATAATATAATTTTTATTAACAGTTTCAACTTTATAAACATAATTGGCTACTCCACCGATTTCACGTTTATATTTTTTTATTTTATAATTATCTGTAACATTACTTAAAACATCTTCTAATTCTTTTTTACTTATTTTTTTTAATTTATAATTGATTATCGTTTTATCATATAATGATAACATATCATTACATACTTTTGTTGGATTATACAATTCATTTACTCTCTTAATATTTCTTTTATTAATTGGTTCTTTTTTAAACAATTCAAGTTTATTAATTATTTTGTTTGCCAAATCATCACTATCACCAGATATATACAATGAACTATCATCATCCAACATTTCTTTCATACCAGAATTTTCGCTACCAACTATTTGTAAACCCGTAATCATTGATTCTAAAACAACATATGGAAAATTATCAAATAAAGATGGAAATACACCAACCTTTGCTTCATTTAAATATTTATTAATTTTATAATTTTCTATTTGACCCAAAAATTCTATATTATCTAAAAATCTTTTATCTACTATTTCTTTAACATATTTAATAGTAGAAATATTCTTATTATTTCTAATAGTATCTTTTCCTATAAACTGTATTTTTAAATTAGGATATTTAACAAAAATTGTATTCAATGACTCTGCTAATGTAATTACACCTTTTCTTTCTTCCAAACTACCTACAAATACTATTTTATTTTGTTTTTTTATTTTTTTATCAAAATAAAAATTTGTAATATTTGCAGGATTAGGTGTTACCATAATTTCTGATTCTTTGATATCAAAATTCTGAACAATTAATCTTTTTAATGCTTCTGAACAACATGTAACAAAATCAGCTTTCATTATCATTTCATTTTCCCATTTTAACATAAGATCTTTTACCTTACCAAAATCATTATTGTTATATCTTAACCATACTTTTAACGGAGTATGTAGTCTTACTACTAATGGTACTTTTCTATATTTTTCAAAAAATACTGTTTCAGCACCCCAATCAGGTACTTCAAGAATGTCAAATTGTTTTTCCTTTTGTAATTTTCTTAGTAAATCACATACTCTTTCTCTATATTCAATATAATTTTGTACTTTATCTTCTGTTTCTTTAACATAAATTCGAAAAATTTTAACACCATTTTCAATATACTCTTTATCTTCATATAGTCCTCTACATATAACTGTAACCTGATTTCCAAGTTTAACATATTCTTCAGCACAATTCTTTTGGTATGTTGCTATTCCACCAAAATTTGTTTCCTCTGGATATTCCTCATGAACTAAACATATTTTCATTTTATCACCACCTAATAATTCACATCTAACTATATAATATAAGACACATCTAACAATTTCAAATATAAATAATTTATACAATTATAACTAAAAGTTATAACGCACTTGCATTTTTTTTAAAATATTGTATAATACTCAAAAGGACGTGAGTATATGAATGATAATATATTAATTGATATTATTAACATTAAAACTTTACCTGAAATGATAATAAACTATTTAAAAAATAATAATATTGATTCTAATTTAAATAGCATTAGAAATATTTATTCATTAATATTAAGCGAAATATCAATTGATATCAAAGATTCTTATCTAAATAAAATTCAAAAATACTTATCATCAAATGAAGCCTGTCAAATCTTAGTATTTGATGATATAACTGATGGTATTTATGATAAAGAATTAATAAATGCTTGTAATATAATTGTATCTGAAATTAATAAGTCAATTGATAATGTAACATTTTATCAAGAATTATTGAATAAATGTTATTTCATACATTTTGAAGATGATGAATTAGATATCATTACTAAATATTTTAATAATTGTGATTATAATAATTATATGTTCAATTTATTTAAACATGCCATTAAAAATTATAAGATTAGTACTCCAAAAATATTAGCACAAAGATTACTTGGAGATGCAACTACATTAACAAATGATATTCCAATCAAAAAATTTCTATTTAAAATGTCTGCTGATTTAGGTAATCCATTTGCGGCTTTTAGATACGCTAATTGTGTTACAGATCAAGATGAAAGAATAGAATATTTTGTTAAAGGAAAAGAGTTAGAAATATGTTTATGGCAAATTGGATACTTAATTGAACATTTTAGACTAAGTGAATCAACTCTTGAAACAGTAAAGAAAGAATTAAAAGAAATAATTAATTATTCCAATGATTTTGAAGAATGTAAGAATTTATATACTCCAAAAACCAAAAAAAATTATGAAAAAGAATGTATAATAACTTCATTTAAAATATTCTTTTATCTAGCAGCAAAGAAAAACTTTTCAAAAGGATATAATAGTATTGGTAAATTTCTAATTAATAATAAAATTGCTTATATAGATAAAAATAATAATATAGATGACGAAAAAACAAAATCTAAAGGAATTGAATATCTAAAAAAAGCCGTTACTTTAAGTAATATTCCAGCAATGGAAAACTTGGCAATGTATTATAAAAAGAATAATATAAATATAGACTTAATTAAACCACTTCTTTTAATAGGAGCTGAAAGTGAAGATTTAATTTCTTGTGTTGAATTATCTAAAGTATTAATGAGTGAGGATAAATTAGATGAAGCAATTGATTATTTAAAATATGCTTCTTCTCAAAAAAGTGCATATGCACAACATAATTTAGCAAAAGTATATGAAAATAAATTTGATTATGATAATGCTAAATATTGGTATAAAGAAGCTATTAAAAATGGAAGTAAAGCTTCAGCAATTAATCTTGCTCAAATATATTTTAAAGAATTTGTTGATAATAACACGACAATGAAAAATTCATATTTACTGTATGCAATCAATATACTAAACAATAATCTAAATACATTAGATAATAAACATAAAGAAATTGCCAATAAACTATTAATTGAATGGAAAAAACTTCTTGATTAATATTAATAAACAAATTTTCAAAGAACAAATTTATAAATTAGATTTATAAATTTAACAATATTATATAATCTATTACAAGTTATCAATAGGAGAAAAAAAAATAATTTTTCTACTATAATTCCCAGAATTATCCAATTAATTCTAAAAAAATAGTATAATATAATTAATATGAGGTGATAACATGAACATAAATTTAGAGCTATATAAAATTTTCTATTTTGTTGCCCAACAAGGTAGTATTACAAAAGCAGCACAACATTTAAATGTATCACAACCAGCAGTTACAAAACAAATAAAAAATTTAGAAAACTTATTAGAGGTTACTTTGATTTCTAAAAATTCAAAAGGAATATCATTAACAGAAGATGGAAATCATTTATATGAAATGTTAAATGAATCTATATCAACACTTTTAAATGTTGAACCAAATTATAAAGAAAAAGAAAAAAATAAAACTCATAATTTAAAAATAGTTGCTAGTAATTCGGTAATGCAAGTATTTTTAGGTAAAAAAATTATTGAATATAATAAAAAATATCCTAATGTCAAGTTTATTATTTACTCTGATAGACATCCAGAAGCAGTTCAAAAATTACGAAATGGTGAAGTTGATTTAATTTTTTTAAATAAAAAAAGATATGTTAAACAATACTCAGATATCATAGTTACAGATTGTTTTCAAACTAATGATATATTAGTAGTAAATTATGATGATAGAAATGATTATCCTTCAAAAATACAAATTAAAGACATTAATAAATATCCTTTGATTTGTATTGATGTAGAAACAGCAGCTAAAGAAAAAATAGAAGAAATATTAAAACAAAATGGAGAATCCTTTAATCCAAAATATGAAGTAAATCAAGAAATACTAACACTTGCATATACAAAAAACAATTTAGGTATAGGTTTAATTACAAAAGAATGTGTTCAAAATGAATTAGAGAATCATATGTTATCTGAAATTAAAGTGGATGTAGAATTTCCTAAAAGAGAAATTTGTTATGCAATAAGAAAGAATAGTGTTGGATATAAATTTTTACAGGATTTTATACAAGAAATAAAAAAATAACAATTAAATGTTATTTTTTTTAATATTATCATAAATATTTTTAATACATTCTTCAGAAATATTTATATTCCAATTAATAAATCCAATTTCTGGTCGAATATTATCTTTTTTATGAAAGTCTGATCCAATTGTTACAATTAAATTATTTTTCTTAGCAAATTTATTCCATTTTTCACATTCATCAAATCTATTATTATTTCTATCAACATATAAATAATTTGCTTCAATTCCATCAGGTTTAATTTCATTAATTATTTCAAGTAATTCATCATCTGACATATTATCTTCATGAGCATATGCTACAGGATGAGCTATTATAGCTTTACCACCAGCTTGTTTAATTATATTAATTGCATCCTTAGCACTTATTGATTCACGTTTAACATATGCAGGACATTCTTCATTCATAATTAATTCAATAAATTCTCCTCGATTTGGAATATGATTAAAAGTTTTTATTAATAAATCTTCATTTTCTTTATTATGAATTATATCATCTGATATATGTGCTTTTGTAATTGCATTTACTTGTTTTAATTTTTCAATATTAACTATATATCCTAATTTATTTAAATTCTTTACAACTTCATAAAGATAATTTAATCTTACTTTTTTAAGATTTACAAAACATTCATGTAATAATTTATTATTTAAATCAAAATTATATCCAAGTACATGTATTTCACATCTTTTTGCATTTGCAGTTATTTCAACACCTGGTATTAAAATGATACCCTTATTTCTAGCATATTCTATCAAGTCTTCAGTATAACTATCAATATTATCATGATCAGTTATTGAAATAATTTTTACATTATTTTTAATGGCTTCATCTATAAGTTCTTTTGGTGATAATGCTCCATCTGATTTATTGGTATGCATATGCAAATCTATAATTGTTCCCATAAATCCATCCTTTCTTTAAAATTTTTTTGTAAATCTATATTTTCTTGTCTTCTGGCTACTAGTGGTTTACCTGATTTTAATACAATATTGTATAATACATCTTTATTATATAGTTTAATAAGTTCTTTACGAGATTTAATTAAAGCATCCATAAGTTTATCATCAAAATCATATTCAGTAAGTGAATATATAAAATCATGTATAAAATCTATCGCTTCTTCATCATATTGCCATTTTTTTCTTAATGCTTCTGTTGATACTGGCATATAAGGAATTCTATTTTTGTCTAAAAAATCAGCAACTGTTGGAGCAATGTTTGTAATACAATTATATAATTTATTATATCCAATTATATGAACATCTATAGGTAGATATTTTTGAGGCATTTTATCATTTTGTATATCCATAACTATTTCATAAAAATCATTTATAGTTTTTATTGGATCCACATCAGATGTAAATACATTATTGGCTTTAAATAATTCAATTAATTCCTTTTTAGCTATAGAAATATCTTTATCTTCAATAACAATCCACAAATCCATATCTGGTATCATTGTAACTATTTTTCTTGGCTTTAAATCCGGATGCATATTTTGACATCTTTTACATATTAGTTTTAAATCTGGCATCATCTTATTATTGTTTTTTAAACATGTTTGACAATACCATGAATCATTTAATTCGTTATACTTGTCTAATAATTCATTATTATACCTTATTTGCTCTTCAATAATTGGTAATCCATCAGAATTTTTTATAAAAGCATAAAAAGGATATCCTACGCCAAAAAATCCTTTGTACCCGGACACCTTTCTTGCTATATCATTAAAAACATAAATATTCTTAAGCAAATACTCTTTTTTAATTTTAGTATTATTTTTTTCAAATATAGTAGACGATTCTACAACCCTTTTTATAATATCCATATATTTCACCTAGACTATGTTTAGTATAACATAATATAGTTTTTTAGTAAATAATATTATATTTTAAATATCCTTATTTATAAAGCAAGTTTAATAACTACTTTTTCTTTTCTTTATAATTAGTATAATTACCTAAATACTTAGTCATTTTATGATTATCTATTTCATAGATAGATTTGGCTACCTTATCTATAAAATATCTATCATGTGATATAAATAGTACTGTTCCATCATATTCTTTTAAAGCTTCTTCTAACATCTCTCTTGTATCAATATCTATATGGTTGGTAGGTTCATCTAGTATTAAGAAATTATTTTTTTGTTCTATTAATTCAAGTAGTTTTAATCTAACTTTTTCTCCACCTGATAGTGTTCCTACTCTCTTATAAATATCATCTTCAAAGAAGAAGAATTTAGTAAGAAGTGCCCTTAACTTATATTCTTCACCTACATAGTATTTTCTTACTGTATCAAATATAGTTAGTGATTCATCATCAAATTTAATCTCTTGTGGTAGATAACCTATTTTAACATTACTACCTATTTTAATATCACCACTATAATCAATATCACTAATATTTAGTATTTCTTTTATTAATGTAGATTTACCCGTACCATTCTTACCCATTAAACAAGTTTTATCTTGATAGTTAAGTACCATATCTGCATTATCTAATAATATTTTATCTTTAATACTAATTGATATATTATTTATTTTAAGTACATCATTACCAGATCTATCTTCTATTTTAAATTTTAAAGGTAATTCTTTTTTTTCATCTGGTTTATCTAATTCTTCTATTTTATCCAATCTTTTTTGAATACTTGCTGCTCTTTTAAAGAACATTCCTCCTTCAGGAGCAGCTCTTCTACCAAATTCTTGTAGTTGTTTTATTTTTTCTTTCATAGCTTTTATTAATTTTTGTTGATCTTTATATGCTTCAAATTCTGCAAGTAGTCTTCTTTCATTTTCTTTCATATAGTATGAATAATTACCATGAAATACTTCTGCTTTTCCTTTATTAATTAATATTGTTTTATTAGTTACTCTATCTAAAAAATATCTATCATGTGAACTTATTAATATAGATCCTCTATAATTTTTTAAATAATCTTCTAGCCATTCTAATGTATCGATATCTAAATGGTTAGTAGGTTCATCTAGTAAAAGTATTGTTGGTTCAATTAATATTAAAGCTGCAAAATTAACAATGGTTTTTTCTCCACCTGATAAAGTATTATATATTCTATCAAGTAAACCTGTTATCTTAAATCCATCACATACTTTTAAAATATCTGTTTCTACTTTATATCCACCAATATTTTCAAATTCTTCCTGTAGATTACATAATTTTTTTATTAATTTTTCTAATTCATTTTCTTTACATTTAGTTAACTTTTCCTCTACACTTTTAATTCTTTTTTCCAATTCATAAACATGTTTTTTAGAATCTTTTATAATATCTATTACTTTGGTATCATCACTATATACCATAGGCATTTGTGATAATGTTCCTATAGTTGCATCTTTTCTAATAGATACAGTACCACTATTAATACTTTCCTCTCCAGTTATTATTTTAAATAAAGTGGTTTTACCTGATCCATTAGGTCCAATTAAAGCAACTCTTTCTCTAGTTTTAAGTTCTAAATCAAATTCATTTAGTACATTCTTAAAACCATAGTTTTTAACTACTTTATTTATATTTAATTCTATCATGTTGTCACCCCTATTCTTATGTTTAATTATTTATTTAAATATTTTTTACATTTTATAAAGAAAGCCATTTGGTTTTCATTTAATTCCTTTTTATTAACCATATCTTCTAATTCTTCCATAGAAAACCATCTTACTTCTGTTAGTTCTTCTTTTTGAATATTTAATTTATCTATATCTAAATCTAATTTAGTATAGTACATTCTATAACAATCTACTAAATCACATCCAGAGTCAAATAGAATTATTTCATTATTAGAAATATCTATTCCTAATTCTTCTTTTACTTCTGTAATTATTCCTTCATCTGGTGTTTCACCTGATTTTGGATGACCACCAGTTACTCCCCAGTCTCCTCCTTTAGAAGGGACTCTTTTTTGCATTAGAAATTCACCTTTACTATTTTCAATAGCAATCATAACTACCATTGGATAATAACCATCTGGTATTTTATCACCTTTATAGTAAGTTAAATCAGTTTTATTACTATCTTTATCATATAAGTCTCTTAATTCTCTCATATTATCACCTCAAATATTTCAAATATTACTTTAGTATTATCATTAAAATTAGGATCAATTTGTTTAAAAAATTCATTATGTACTTTTTTATAATATTCTAAACTTCTATTTTCTTCTCCTTCTAAGTAAGCTAAATCTTTATTTATATTTTTAAATTCAGTTACTATTACATCAGTAGTTCTAATCATACAAGCATCAGTATTATCATCATACATAATAATTGATTCATCACCTATTTTAGAAATATTATCACTTAGTAGTGATGTAGTAGCAGTTTTTTTACCAGACAATATTAATTCTATTAATTTATTATTATCCATACCAAACTTCCATCTTTCAATATCTTTAACATATACTGATATTATTTCTTTATTACCTATTGTATCATTACCTTCATAATCATATAGTTTTTTAAATCCACATTTAGTATAACATCTAATAGCTCTTTCATTTCTTTTAAATGGTCTAAGTACTATTAAATCTGCATGCAATTCAAAGAATATTTTTCTATTTATTAGATTAATTACTTCACTACCTATTCCTTTATTTAATAGATTTTCTCCTATAAATAAATCATATTCATAAATATTTTTGTAATTATCTATCTTGCCATCATATTTATATATTTGAATTAATCCAATAGGAATATTTTCATATTCAATAATTAATACTTCTTGTTTACCTATTTTATTTTTATATTTATTAACGATTTCATCATAAGATAATATTCTTTGTTCAAACCATTCATATACTTGTCTTTTACTACACCAATTATATATTAATTTATAATCTTCTTCACTATCAATTAAATTTCTAAAACTTATCATATTAACCTCTCGTTTTTATTCTAACTACTACTCCATCAACTTGCTTTTCAAATTTATTCCATGTTTTTTCTTCAATAATTTCAAATCCTACAGATAGAAATAAATCTAATGTTCCTTCTCTATATTTTTCAAAAGTATCATATAAATATTCTATATTATTTTTATAAGCTTCTTTAACTAGTAAATTTAAGGCTTCTTTAGAATATCCAAGACCTCTATATTTTGCTTCTATTAGTATTCCACAATCATATCTATCTTCAGATTTATCATATTGATAATTAACATATCCAACGTATTTATCATTCACTTTTATATAAGCAAAATATCTATTTTCACTTATTCTTTTTTGATATGTCTTTTCCCATTTAGATTCTGGAAAATCAATACAACCTGTATCATAATGGTATCCCTCATATGATACATCATATCCAGCATTATAACTCATTGTATTTGGATCTTCTTCTAACTGTTTTTCATAATAATACTCTTCTAATTTAGGTACTACTAATTCCATATTTACACCTTCTTTATCATATCTATACATCTAGAGTGATAATTACCCTTTGTATAGAAATCTATTGCATGTTTATTATAAGCAAATACTTCTATATTTATATATTCACATCCAATATTTTTTAAATATTCCTCCATTATAATCAAAAGATTTTTTCCAACTCCTTTTGATCTAGTATTTTTAGTTACTATTAATTCAGTTATTCTTCCTTTTCTAGGACATTTATAATCTAAATAATCTTCTTCTTCATATTTAACTACTAATCCCATTATTAAACCTATAGCTTTATCATTTTCAATTGCTATATAACATTTACCTTCATTTTCTTCTACTTCTTTTAAATCAATATCTAACATTAATTCTCTATAATCTTTACCTACTTGGTCTAAATGATCTTCATCTATTGATACAATATATTCTTCTAGTTCTACAAGTAAGTCTTTACAATCTTCTTTATATTTTTCATTATATTCTATTATTTCCATTTAATCTCCTCTAAGTTATTTATATAATTATTAAATTCTTTAAATGATATATTAGGTTCCACTTCATAAAATTCCGTTACTGGTCTAGGTGTTCCACCGGATAATTCTACATAATAATTATTTATTTTATTTATAGCTTCTTCTAACGTTTTAAACTCATATATACCTATTCTATCTGGATTTGGATGTTCTATTTGATATACTTTATCATTTAAATAATATAGTACAAAACAATGCATATGTTCTTCGTCTTCTACATCATTAAAATCATTTGGTTCATATATTCTTGTACAAAACATTTTATTTTCTATATTTAATTTATCAAGTAAATAATGCATTAAATATACTTGTTCTATACATGTACCTATTTTATGTTCTAATGTTTGTTCTATTGAAGAAGTTCTATATAATTTTCTAAAGTTTTTTAATTCATTAATATGTTCATTATTATCTATATCCAACCATCCATATTTTATATTATCCATGAATAATAAGATATCTTTTGGAGTTTTAATATCTTCTATTTTCATAATTACCTCTCAAATACAAACACATCTTCCAAATCTGTAAATGTGTATGTTTTATAATTATTATTTGTATATTCTTTTATAATATTTCTCCAAAAATTATATGCTATATTATTATTATCCATAGGTTGTACTTCCCAATTTTTATGAAGATTAAAAGCTTTATAAGCTGCTTCTTTTCCTATATGATTTCTTCTATATTGTGGTAATACTAAAAATTCAGCTATACAGTATCCTTCTTTTAATACTTTTAGATGTTGATTTATCATTACAAATCCCGCTATTTTATTATCATATTTTATAAAATAAACTTCTCTTGTTTTATCCGTAAAATAATTATTAAACCATTTATAATCAAATAGACATTCATCATTTATAATATTATCAATGTAAAAACTTCCATCATATAGAGCAAATTGTAATAAATTGTATAACTTATCTTTATCTTCTATTTTTACTTTTTCTAATTTTATCATATTATTCCTCCTATTTATTCTACAAAAAAAGCTCTCAATATATAGAGAGCTATCTTAAAAATTTCAAAAACTAGTTTGAAGGCGTGATGAACTTTCTATATATTTTTTGTAAATTATTTAATTGTCTCATATTCATCACACTCCTTTCTTTCTAATAGGAGTATATCATTTTATAAATTATTTTGTCAATAATTTTTTAATATTTAGATAAATCACCTACTGTATCAAGTAGTAATATTATTTCTTTTGCGACTGCAGTAGATAATTCTTCATACTTAGAATGTAACTTATTATATTCAGAACTATCTATAATAGTTTGTCTTAGTTCATCTACTTTAATATATCTTAAATCAAAATCACCTATTACCTCATCATCTGTATAATTAGTATTATCTCTATTAGGTAATTCATTTGTATGAATAACATAATAATATATTAATAATTTTTTAGATTCTTCTTTTTTATATTTAGTATATAAAGAAATTGGTTCTATATCTTTTAATTCCATTTCTATTCCTGCTTCTTCTTTTATTTCTCTAGAAAGGGTTACTAAAAGATCTTCATTATTTTCAACATGACCACCAATAAATTGATATGTATCATATGAATGACCCATTAATATTTCATTATTATCATTTATAAG
>OMSK01000098.1 GCA_900313725.1 uncultured Bacillota bacterium
AATACAGCTGGTGCATGCTATTATACCGCAACTTCTCAAAGTAGTGGAGAATGCAAAAAAAAAAATAAGGTAAAAGTAGTTACACCACCATCAAACAAATCAAATGATAAAATTGAATCAACTGGTGGAATATCAAGTGGAAGTACATCAAGTAACACATCTTCATATTCAAGTACAAAATGTAGTGAATGTAGTAGCATTCTTGATTCAACTGGAAGAAGTACTTGTGAAAAAAATTGTATAAAAGAAACAACAACTAACAATACATCAAATTCTGTAACAACACAAAATAATGCTAGTAAATGTGCATCATTAAAGAATAGTAATGCTTGCGTAAATGCAGGTGGTTGCTCATGGGTTAATAATACTTGTGTATCAAGTGGTAGCTCTACAAGTACAATTAACAAATGTACATCATTAAAAAATAGTAATGCTTGTATAAATGCAGGTGGTTGTTCATGGATTAATGGTACTTGTGTACCAAAATAATAAAAAAATTAAAAAATAGTATTTTAATTTAGAAAAATATATGATAAAATTATTTATAGTTGATATAATAAGGTAGGAGGAATAGAAATGGGATTTCTAAAAAATATATTTAACAAAGAAGAAGATGTGTTTGATGAAAATTCAACAGATAATGAATTTTATGAGGTAACTGCTGAAGAAGCATTAAGTGAAAATGATGGAAATAATAAAATGATTTTATTAGAACCAAGAGCTTATTCAGAATCACAACAAATAGCAGATCACTTAAAAGCAAGAAATACAGTTGTAGTTAATTTAAAAAGAGTTACATCTGATCAAGCAAAAAGAATTATTGATTTCTTAGCAGGAACAATATATGCTATTGGAGGAGATTTACAAAAAATTGGTGGAGGAATATTCTTATGTACACCAAATAATGTAAATATTCAAGGAAAAATTACAGATGATAAAGAGGGAAAAGATATTCACGATAATAATGATATAAATATCGAATGGTAATAGTTTAAAGGTGATAATATGGAAAAGTTTAATAGAACTCTTAGAGGATATGATCCCGAAGAGGTTAATGCGTTTTTAGATAATGTAATTAATCAAGTTGAAAACATGATTAATGAAATGAAAGAAAAAGATCAAAAGATAATTGAGCTTCAAGCATGTGCTAATGAAAATAGAATGCTAAAGGAAAAATTGGCTCATTATGAACGCATTGAAGAATCATTAAATAAAACTATTATCATGGCCCAACAAACAAGTGAACAAGTTAAAATGGCAGCACATAAAGACTCAGAAACAATACTTGAGGATGCTAAAAATAATGCTAATAGAATTGTTAACGAAGCATTACTTAGAGCAGAAAAAACAGATGAGGAAGCTGCTTTATTAAAAAGAAATATCAAGATATTTAAAAAAAGAATAAGAGATATAATTGAAACTCAACTAGAAGTAGTTGGAGAAATGGATACAATAGAACTTTAACAAGTGATAGAGACGGTATATTAGGAAATTTATAGAGAGTTAGTGGATGGTGAAAACTAATAATTAAATAATATATAGATCACTCTTGATGTTAAGATGGTTACGCTTTATAGTATTAAGTGCATAAAATCTTTATGAATTAGGGTGGTACCGCGGTAATTCGTCCCTAAATTATAAAGATTTTTTTATTATTTATCTAAATTTATGATATAATATGAAACATTGGAGGGATAATCATGAAAAATTTTGAAGAATTAGATAAAAGAGAAACGTATGAAGTAGAACAAGATATCTTAAAAAAATGGAAGAGTGAAGATATACTTAATGAAACTATAAAAAATAGAAATGGTAAAAATAATTGGGTTTTTTATGATGGACCAGCAACTGCAAATGGTATGCCTGGACTTCATCATATGGTAGCTAAATTTTTAAAAGATTCATTCTGTAAATATAAAACTATGCAAGGTAATAGAGTACTTAGAAAAGTAGGTTGGGATACTCATGGATTACCTGTAGAAGTAAATGTAGAAAAAAAATTAGGTTTTACTGGAAAATCAGATATCGAAAAATATGGAATAAAAGAATTTAATAAATTATGTAAAGAAACTGTTTGGGATAATGAAACAGCATTCCGTAAATTAACAGATGAAATGGGTCAATTTATTGATCTAGATAATAGATATATAACATATGATAATGATTATATAGAAACAGAATGGTATATATTAAAAAAATTCTTTGATGAAGGATTATTTTATGAGGGAGTTAAAATTATGCCTTGGTGTCCACGTTGTGGAACTGGTTTAGCTTCTCATGAAGTTGCTCAAGGATATAAAGAAATTGATGCTAATACAGTAATTGTTCCATTTAAAAAGAAAGATGAAGATGCATATTTCTTAGTTTGGACAACAACTCCTTGGACACTTATTTCTAATGTTGCATTATGTGTTAACCCAGATGAAGAATATGTTAAAGTAGAATCAAAAGGTTATAAATTCATTTTAGCAAAAGCTTTAGTTAATAGTGTATTAGGTGAAGAATATGAAATAATTGAATCATATAAAGGTAAAGATTTAGAATTTACTCCATATGAACAATTAATACCATCAGATATAGCTATAAATGGTAAAGGTTTCTTTGTAACATGTGATAATTATGTTACTATGAGTGATGGTACTGGAATAGTTCATATTGCACCAGCATTTGGTGAAGATGATGCTAAAGTAGGTAAAAAATATAAACTTCCTTATGTAAATCCTGTTGGAGAAGATGCTACATATACTGAAGGTTTATGGAAAGGTATGAATATTTTTGAAGCTGATTTAGAAGTAATTAAATGGCTAAAAGAAAATGATAAACTATTTAAAAAACAAAAAATTAAACATGATTACCCTCATTGTTGGAGATGTGACTCACCATTAGTATATTATTCAAGACCATCATATTACTTAGAAGTAACAAAATTACAAGATAAAATAATAGAAGAAAATAAAAAAGTAAATTGGTATCCATCATTTGTTGGAGAAAAAAGATTTGGTAATTGGCTTGAAAATATGAATGA
>OMSK01000097.1 GCA_900313725.1 uncultured Bacillota bacterium
AGAAGCATATTGAAAAACCAGAAGAAAGACTTGCTCAAAAAGCATTAGCTCATGAAGTAATTACTTTCTTACATGGTGAAGAAGAATCTAATAAAGCAGTTAAAATAAGTGAAGCATTATTTAGTGGTAATATTAAAGAATTAAAACTAGATGAAATAGAACAAGCTTTTAAAGATATTCCAAGTTTTGATATAACAGAAGAAGTTAATTTAGTAGATTTCTTAGTAAATAATGGTATTGCTTCATCTAAAAGAGAAGCAAGAGAATTCATAAATGCAGGTTCTATAAGCATTAATGGAGATAAAGTACAAGAAGAAGAAAAAATAGTATCTAAAGATATGGCAATTGAAGGAAAAGCAATTGTTGTAAGAAGAGGTAAGAAAAAATACTATATGGGATTATTTAAATAAAAACCGAATTAATCGGTTTTTTTTATACTTATTCCTACCATACTACCTAGTATAGATGATATAGCTATTATTATATAATATAAAATATTTTTAGCTTCAAAAGAAATATTTAATGCTAAAAACTCAAAAATAATTAAAAAAATTATAAATATTAAACTAAGTTTTAAACCTTCAAACCATCCTTTTTTATTACTTCTTCTTCCTATATACATTCCACCTATAAATAATGAAGTAATAGGAATCATAATTTTAAGAAATGATACAAACTTATCTCCTATAATATTAAAATAAGAGAAAAAAGTCATAATAAAAGTAAATATAAGTAAACTAGCAATAATATATAAAGTACTTATTCCAATATTCTTGATATATTTCATAAAACCCTCCTAATAAAAAATATGAATGAATAAAAAAATTATGAAAGTCTCATAATAAAATAGGTGATGATTATGTATATAACAATTCTTTTTAGAACGGCTTTACTTTATTTTTTAATTATAATATGTTTTAGAATAATGGGAAAAAAAGAAGTAGGAGAATTAAGTGTAGTAGATTTAATAGTAACTATATTGATTGCAGAACTAGCAGCTATTTGTATAGAAAACTATAATAAATCAATATTAATATCATTAGTACCAATGATATCAATTGTAGTATTACAAGTACTTCTTAGCTATATTTCATTAAAAAATAATAAGATTAGAAATGTTTTAGATGGAAAGCCTAGTGTTATTATAAAAAAAGGTAAAGTTATATTTAGTGAAATGAAAAAACTAAGATATACCTTAGATGATTTAATTTCTCAATTAAGAGATAAAGGTGTAAAAAGTATAGAAGAAGTAGACTATGCTATTTTAGAAAATAGTGGAACATTATCGGTATTTCAAAAAGAAAAAGACTATCCACTTCCTATAATAATGGATGGAGTGATAGATTATGATGTTCTTAAAGAAATAAAAAAAGATAATATATGGATACATAAATTACTTATAAAAGAAAATTTAAAATTAGAAGATGTTTTTTATGCATTTTATACAAAAGATAAAACATTTATAATAAAAAAAAGTGATTTGATTTAAATAGCTATTTAGCTATTTTTTTGTTATAATAAAATTAGGTGATTATTATGAATTATTTTGAGTGTGGACAAGATGGTTTTTTTACATCTACATTTATGTATGTTGATTGTAACCAACATTTAGCAGATAATTTTTTTATTAACAATAACATAGCTGTAGAATTTTTAGAAGAATTAGATTTTAATTCAAAATATAAAATAATATTTGTCAGTGTAAATGATAAAAAAAGCTATTTGTTTGTAAAATCAATGATAGAATTAAGTGATTTAATGGCTGAAAGAGGATATGACGATTATGAACAAGTATGTCGACAAATATTTGATGAAGAAATGAAAAAGAGGGCAAGTAAATGTATAAATTAATAATAGGTTCACATGTATCATTTAAAAGTGATGATCAATTAGTAGGAAGTATAAAAGAAGCATTAAGTTATAATTCAAATACCTTTATGTTTTATACAGGAGCTCCACAAAATACAAATAGATCACCTATTAATGATTCAAAAACATTAGAAGCACTAAATATTATGAAAGAAAATAATATGGATTTAAGACATATTGTTGTACATGCACCATATATAATAAATCCAGCAAATGCTAATAATAGAGAATTTAATATCAATTTTTTAAGACAAGAATTAGATCGTGTAGAACAATTAGGAGTAACAATGATGGTGTTGCATCCAGGATCACATGTTGGAGTAGGTATAGAACAAGGAATTAAAAATATTATAGATGTATTAAATTGTTGTGTTTTAAGTGATACTAAGGTAAATATTTGCTTAGAAACAATGGCAGGTAAAGGTACTGAACTTGGAACTAGTTTCGAACAAATAAAAAAAATTATAGATGGCATTGTCTATAAAGATAAAGTAAAAGTTTGTTTAGATACTTGCCATATAAATGATGCTGGTTATGATTTAAATGATTTTGATAAAATATTAGATGAATTTGATAAAGTTATTGGTTTAGATAAGTTAGCTTGTATTCATATAAATGATAGTAAAAACGAAATAGGTGCTCATAAAGATCGACATGAAAATATTGGATATGGTACTATAGGATTTGATAATTTACTTAAAGTTCTTTATCATGAAAAATTAGATGGTATACCTAAAATACTTGAAACCCCATATATTAAAGATATTGATAATGATAAAGTTTCATATCCACCATATAAGTTTGAAATAGAAATGATAAGAAATAAAACGCTTAATAATAATTTATTAGAGGATGTAAGAAAATACTATAAAAAATGATTAAAATATTAAATTTTAATCATAATAATTATAGATATTTCTTATATTTTTCTTTATAAGAATCAAATAATTTTTTAATTTTATTGTATGAAGTAGGATTTATCCTACTTTTTATATTATTAAATATATTAGTTGAATCATCATATAAAATGGTTTTATATTCTGTTTTAATAATATTATAAATATAATCTAATTCACTATTATCTAATAATATATTTTCTTTATTAGAAAAATCTATAATATCTTTTTTAGTTAAATTATTAATATAATTTTCAATTATTCTAGAAAACATTTTATCACCATTATAGTATATGACATATAATAATAATATTGTAATAAATTAGTATAGGAGGAAAATATGAATATATTGTTATATAAAGATGAAAAAAATAAGAATTAATTATTATAAAAAATATCGTGATATAAATAAAATAATAGAAAAAAGATACAATATACTTATATTTTTTATAACAATATTAATTATTATATTATTTGTTAAATTATTTTACGTACAAATTATTAAAAGAGATTATTATTTAGAAAAATTAAAAGAAGTTACAGATTTAAAAATAGAAGGGTCAACAGCTCCTAGAGGTAGAATATTTGATAGAAATAATAAAATAATAGTAGATAATATTCCAATAAAAGTTATTTACTATGAAAAAGGAGATAATGACACTAAAACGGAAATAGAATTATCCTATAAATTATCTAAAATGATTAGTATAGATAATAAGGCAACAAAACATATGTATAAAACTTTTTGGATGTTATTATATCCAAAAGAAGCTAATGATAAAATAACCAAAGAAGAATTAAATTTATTAGAAATGAGAAAAATAACTAATAACGATATTTTAAAATATAAATACCAAAGAATAACAGATAAAGATTTAGATAGATTAAGTAAAGAAGATAAAAAAGCAGCATATATTTATGATTTAATGAATAGAGGATATAAATATCAAGAAAAAATAATAAAAAAAGAAAATATTAGTGATAAAGAATATGCCTTAGTTGCGGCTAATATACATAAATTAAAAGGTATAAATGTCAGATTAGATTGGGAAAGATACTATCCATATAATGATACATTTAAATCAATATTTGGTACATTATCCAATAATAGTATTCCTGATAATTTAGTAGAAGATTATTTAAAAAAAGGATACAATTTGAACGATAGAGTTGGAGTTAGTTATTTAGAACTTCAATATGATAAATACTTAAAAGGAAAGAAAAACATTTATAAAATAAATGATAAAGGTGATAAAGTATTATATAAACTAGGTAGTAGGGGTAATGATATTAAATTAACAATAGATATTGAATTACAACGTGATGTAGAAAAAATATTAGAAGAAGAAATAATAAAAACAAAGAAAGAACCAAATACAGATTATTATAATAGGTCATTTGTTATAATAACTAATCCAAAAACAGGTGAAATATTAGCTATGGCTGGTAAACAAATAAAAGAAAATAATAAAAGTTATAAAATATATGATTATACACCAGGTATTATGACTTCTCCTATTACAGTAGGATCAGTAGTAAAAGGTGCTTCTCATATTGTAGGATATAATAATAATGCCTTAAAAATTGGTGAGATTAGAACGGATAGATGCGTTAAATTATCTGGTACACCTAAAAAATGTTCTTGGATGAGCTTAGGTACATTAAATGATATAACTGCCTTAAAAAAATCATCTAATACATATCAATATTTTACTGCTATGAAAGTAGCAAATGTTAAATATTATTATAATATTCCTATAAAGGAAACTAAGGATGCTTTAAATTTATATAGAAATACATTTCATGAGTTTGGACTTGGATCTAAAACAGGAATAGATTTACCAGTTGAAAGTACTGGTAATGTAGGTACTAAAAATACAGGCGGATTACTTCTTGATTTTGCAATTGGTCAATATGATACATATACACCATTACAATTATCACAATATATGGGAACAATTGCTAATAATGGTAAAAGAATGCAATTACATTTACTAAAAAGCTATTATAAAAATAACAAAGAAATACTATATAATAATAAAGAATTAAATAAAGTGAAAACAGAAGATAAATATTTAAATAGAGTAAAGGAAGGATTTAAAGAAGTATTAAAATATGGTGGAACTGGATCTGGATATATTGATTTAAAATATAAACCAGCTGGAAAAACAGGAACGTCACAAAGTTTTGTTGATACAAATGGTGATGGTAAAATAGATAAAGAAACTATTACTACTACCTTTTCTTCATACGCTCCATATGATGATCCAATAGTTACTTTTACCATTGTTTCTCCTGATATTTCTAATTATGATCATAGAAGTAATTATCAATCTAATATTAATAGTAGATTAATGAGAAGAATTAGTAAAATATATTTTGACAAATACAATATTTAGTGTATAATAGTGTAGCGCGAAGGAGAAGAATATGACATACGAAGAAAAGAAACAATTAGCACATGATTATTTAAAAAATAAGGAATCTGAAATAGAATTTAGACCATTTTTTAATATGATTTATCCTTTTACTACAGAAAATCTTGCTGGGTTTTTTAATGCTGATTTAGTAAAAGATAAAAAAATCTTATTAACTGGTTCAAGTGCAGATCAAATATTAACATCTCAGTTATATGATGCTAAAAAAATAACACATTTTGATATAAATCCTTTTGCAGAATATATGTATAATTTAAAAAAAGCAGCTTTAAAAGAATTATCAAGTTTTAATTTTTTAGATTATTTTTACTATAATTTAGAGAATGCTAATTCATTTAGACTAAAAGAATATGAAAAAATAAGAAATAGTTTAGAAGGAGAATCATTAGATTTTTGGGATTCATTATATGATAATTATTCACCACTTAAAATAAGAAAAAGACTATTTATTTTAAGAGATGAAGAAGAAAAAATGAATAAATATTATGATTTAATACCATATTTAAAAAGAAATAACTATGAATTATTACAAGAAAAAGAATTTATTCCAGTAGAATTTATTGAATGTAATCTTTTAGAATTAGCTAATAATTTAAAAGATAAATATGATGTATTATATTTTTCTAATATACTTGGTAGAATAGAAATGTCTTATTTCTTTAATGAAAATTATATTGAAAATATATATAATTTTATGACAGGAATATTAAATTTTACTGAAGATGAAGGAAAAATATTAATAAATTATTTCTATAGTATTTCTAAAAAAGATATTTATGATAAAACTAATGAAGATGCGATAAAATATATTCACTATCCAACAAGTAGATTCAACTGTATAAACAATATTAATTATCATGAAATGGTCTCAATTAGTGAACATGGTAGAGATACAGTAATGGTTTATACAAAAAAGTAGAAAAATTATATAAAAAATGACTAAAAAGTGTTTGAAAATACACGAAAACGTGTTATAATGTTAACAACGTGCTCGAAAAGGAGGGTATACAAATGGCTAAGAAAGGTGAAAATAGAGAATTAGTTACATTAAGTTGTACAGTTTGTAAAGAAAAAAATTATCGTACACCAAAAAACAGAAAAAATACAACAGAACGTTTAGAATTAAATAAATATTGTCCTAGATGTCAAAAACATACAGCACATAAAGAAGATAAATAGTAAGGGTAAACCTTATTTTTTAATAGGAGGTTAGTTATGATTAATGTTAATGATATTAAAAATGGTATGACATTAATGATAGAAGGAAATATCTATCAAGTAGTAGAATTTTTACATGTTAAACCAGGTAAAGGATCAGCTTTCATGAAAACTAAATTAAAGAATATGAGAACTGGTGGTATTGTTGAAAGAACATTTAATACAAATGTTAAATTTGAAAAAGCAAATATTACAAGATCTAATGTTCAATACTTATATAATACAGGTGATACATATTGTTTCATGAATATGGAAACATATGAACAATTAGAATTATCTGAAGCTCAAATAGGTGATGATAAATATTATCTAATTGAAAATTGTACTGTTGATTTAGTTCAATTTGAAGGAGAATTACTAGGATTAATTTTACCTGATAAAGTAGAATTTACAGTTGCTGAAACAGAACCAGCTGTTAAAGGAAATACTACTAATAATGCACTTAAAGATGCATATACTGAAACTGGATTACTAGTTAAAGTTCCATTATTCATTGAACAAGGTGAAAAAATACTTGTTACAAGTGCAGACGGAAAATATTCATCAAGAGCTTAATAGCTCTTTTTTTGGGAGGATTTATGAATATATTAGTTACAGGTGCTACTTCAGAAGTAGGACAAGCTATATGTAGAATATTATCTAAGGATAATAACATTATTATTCATTATCATAATAGAGAAGATATAGCAAATAGTTTAAAAGAAGAATTAAATAATAGTATTTGTTTACACGCTGATTTAACTAAAGAAGAAGATATTAACAAATTAGTAGAAGATTCAATTAAAGAATTTGGTAGTATTGATATACTTATTAATAATGCAGCACTAGATTTACCAAATTTATTTGACGAAAAAACTAAGAAAGAATTTAATGAAGTATTAGATGTTAATTTAGTTGCCCCTTTCTTACTTTCTAAATTAGTTGGTAAAAAAATGGTAGAAAATAAATATGGAAAAATAATTAATATTGCTTCTACTAATGGTATAGATACATACTATCCAATGTGTGTAGATTATGATGCTTCAAAAGCTGGGTTAATATCATTAACTCATAATTTAGCTTTACAATTTAAACCATACGTTAATGTAAATGCGATTGCTCCTGGTTGGATTAAAACAGAAAAAGATATGAAAGATTTAGATGATAATTATATTAAAGAGGAAGAAGAAAAAATCTTTAAAAATAGATTTGGTAATGTAGAAGAAATAGCTTACTTAGTAGAATTTTTAGTAAGTGATAAAGCAGACTATATTAATAATCAAGTTATAAGAATAGATGGAGGTATGTATTAGTGGATGCTACAAAAATAGTTTTAGAAGCAGAATTAGAGTTAAAAGATGAATTTAAAAAAATAGATGATTTATGTTTTAGAAATAGTAAAAAAGTATTAGATGCTTTTCATAAAAATAATGTATCAGAAATACATTTTTCATCTACTACAGGTTATGGATATAATGATATAGGTAGAGAAGCTACTGAAAATGTATTTAGAGATATATTTAAAGCAGAAGATGCGATTGTAAGAAATCAATTAGTATCAGGTTCACATGCTTTAAATGTTACATTTTTTGCTTTACTTAGACCTAATGATTTATTACTTTCTATATCAGGTACACCATATGATACATTACATGAAGTAATAGGAATAAAAGAAAATCCTAGTTCTTTAAAATCATTTGGTATTAAATATGATGAAATAGAATTAGTTAATAATGATTTTGATTATGATAAAATAATTGAATATTTAAAAAATAATAAACCTAAAGTAATAGAAATACAAAGATCAAGAGGATATTCTACAAGAAAAAGTATAACTATAGATAAAGTGAAAAAAGTAATAGAAGAAATCAGAAAAGTAGATAAAGATGTAATAATTATGGTAGATAATTGTTATTGTGAATTTGTAAATGATGTTGAACCTATAGAAGTAGGTGCAGATATTTGTGTTGGATCTTTAATTAAAAATTTAGGTGGAGGAATTGCTCCTAATGGTGCATATATTGTTGGTAGAAAAGACTTAATAAAACTTGTAGGTGAAAGATTAACATTACCTGGAGAAGGTAAAGATGTTGGACCTACACTTGGTATTAATAGACAATTCCTACAAGGAATATATTCTGCTCCACATGTAGTAAGTAGTAGTTTAAAAACGGCTATACTTGCGGCTTATATATTAGAAAAATTAGGATATAAAGTAGATCCATTATATAATGAAGATAGAGCAGATATAGTGGAAATGATTACATTTAATGATCCAGATAAAGTAATTAAATTTACACAAGGTATTCAAGCAGGTTCAGCAATAGATGCAAGTGTACTACCTATACCTGATGATATGCCAGGTTATGATGATAAAATAATTATGGCTAGTGGTTCTTTTACACAAGGCTCTTCTATTGAACTTTCTTGTGATGGACCACTAAGAGAACCATATATAGCTTATCTACAAGGCGGATTAACTTATGAATATGGAAAACTTGGAATAATAAGTGCAATTGAATGGATAAATAGGTAAAAAATTATTAAAGTATTAGTTGAAAAACTAGTACTTTTTTGTTATACTTTTATATAGTAGGAAACTATGTAAATGAGGTATTAATATGAAGAATAAAAAAGGATTTACATTAATTGAATTATTAGCTGTAATTATAATACTAGCGATTATTGCATTAGTTGCTATTCCAATAATACTTAATATGATAGAACAAGCTAAAAAGGGAGCAGCTCGTGATACAGCATATGGTTATATAGAAGCAATAGAATATAATAATGGATTTGCGGATATAGATTCAGAAAAATATATGAAAATACCAGATAATGATGAAGATAAAGAATTCTATACAGTAGAAGAATTAAAAGAATATAACATAAAGTATAGAGGAAAAGGGCCAGATAATGGAGTAGTTACAATCTCAAGAAGAAAAGTAAGTAGTGCATCATTATGTATAGGAAAATATAAAGTAGACTATAATGGTAAAGAAGTAACAAATATAGAAAAAGCAAATAATTGTCGAGCAGATGGAGAAGATGTTGAAGAAATAGAAGTAGTAGTACCAGATGAAACACCATGTGTACTAGCAACTGAGACAAAAGATAATAAAGAATATGTATATATAGATTCAGCAGAAGATTTATATGCATTTAGTGCCTCAGTAAATGGTGGTAATGATTATTCAGGAAAAACCGTATTACTAAGAAATAATATTGATTTAAGTGATTATACATCTGATAAAAAAACTAAAGTATGTACAGATAATGACAATGAAAATGGATTTACTCCTATAGGAAATACCACAAATAAGTTTAAAGGAAACTTTGAAGGTGGAGGAAAAACTATATCAAATATAACAATAAATAGACCAAGTAATAGTTATGTAGGTTTATTTGGAGTAGTTAGTGGATCTACTATTAAAGGTTTAACGCTTGATACAACTACAGTTAAAGGATACTCTGGAACAGGAACTTTAGTTGGATATGCAATAGATGCAGATATATATGAAATAGTTGTAAAAGATATTGATGTTACAACAACTGGTACAGAATCAGGACATTCAAATACAGGTGGTTTAGTAGGTATTTTAGCAAGAGATAGTGCTAGTGTATCTAAGATACATGATGTAGCAATTAGAGGTGGTTCTGTTACTGCAACAAGATGTTCAACTGGTGGAGAACTTGGTAGAATATTTGGTAGCGAATCTGATTTTGGAACTAGATTTATTAATGAACATATTGTTATAGAAGATGTTAATGTAACTACATCTTGTAGTAATGGAGGAGATAGAGGACTTGTTTCACCAGGTGGTTGGATAGCTTATAATTCAAACGCTCAATTTTCTACAAGTAGTAAATTAAATGGAAGTTCTCAAGGTGGATTTAATCCATTAAATAATAATGATATTAATTTCTATGAAGCATTAGGATTAGATACATTAATCAATGGTGATGATAATGAATCTGGGTATTATTTTGATTATAATAAAGATGGTGAAATTATCATAGTAAGTACTATTGATAAACCAATACCAAAAGATTCATCATTTAAAAAAGATGGAGATTATTTATTAATTAAAAATGATAAAGATTGGCGTAAAGCAGCAGCTTTAGCAAATAAAAATAAAAAATTTAAATTAGCTTCAAATATCAATTTTGAAAACAAGAAATATTATATGATGGGTAGTTATTATCATCCATTTAAAGGAGAATTTGAAGGTGGAGCTAAAAAAATATCAAATGTAGCAATAAATGCTGATACAGCAAACTATATTGGTATGTTTGGTTCAACAAAAGAAGCAAAAATAAAAGGATTAACAATTGATAATATAACTGTTAATGGATATTCTGGATCAGGATCTTTAGTTGGGCGAGCAATAGATTCAGAAGTATCATATATTCTTGCAAAAGATATATCAGTAAAAACAATTGGAAGTGAAGATGGACAATCAAATACAGGTGGACTTGTGGGTATTTTAGGAAGAGAAAGTGCAAGTAGTTCACAAATACATGATATTATAATGAGAAGTGGTACTGTTACTGCAACAAGATGTTCAACAGGTGGAGAACTTGGTAGAATAGCAGGAAGTGAATCTGATTTTGGGACAAGATTTATTAATAAAAATATAATTGTTGAAGACATAAGCATAACAACTTCATGTAATAATGGTGGAGATAGAGGAGTTATTTCACCTACAGGATGGATAGCATATTATTCTAATGCTCAAAATTCTGTTAAATCAAAAATAAATAATAGTTCTGCAGGTGGATTTGCAGAAGCAAATATTAATGATTTAAACTTCTATGAGGCAATAGGACTTGATACTTGGATAAATGGTGCTGATAATGATCCAAATTACTATTTTGATTATAATAATGGTACAGTTGCACTATATAGCGCTGAATCAAATCCATTACCAACAGATGAATCATTTGAAAAAGATGGAGATTATCTATTGATTGAAAATGAAACTGATTGGAAAAATGCTACTGCATTAGTAAGTAAAAATAAAAAATTCAAATTGACTGAAAATTTAAATTTCTCATCAAATAAGTATTATATGATGGGAAGTACTAATCATCCATTTAAAGGAACATTAAATGGTAATGCTAAAAAAATATCAAATGTAACTATAAATGCTAACACAGTAAACTATGTTGGAATGTTTGGTGCTATGAAAGATTCAAAAGTATATGCACTACAAACAAAAAATATAACAGTTAAAGGTTATTCTGGAACTGGATCATTAGCTGGTTACGTAAATGATTCAGAGGTTGCAGAAATATTAGCGGATAATATAATAGTAACAACAACAGGAACGGAATCATATCAATCAAATACCGGTGGATTAGTTGGTATATTAACAAGACAAGATACTGAATCTGCAAAAATACATGATGTTCTTATAAGAAATGTTACTGTATCAGGTGCTTCATGTTCAGTAGGAGGAGAACTTGGTAGAATAGCTGGATCTTCACGTGAATTTGGAAGTAAATATAAAAATGAAAATATAATTGTTGAAAATGCCAATGTAACAACAAATTGTTCAAATGGTGGAGATAGAGGAATAATTTCACCACCAACAGATGGATGGTTAGGATATTACTCAAATGGATATTTCTCTGATGATTCAAGATTGAATAATACAAGTCAGGGAGGATTTGCTTCAAGCAATAAGAATAATTTAAGTTACTATCGTGGAAAGATAGAAACAATGTATGATGGAGATTCTAATGGTACAGGTTACTTCTTCGATTATGTTGAAGATGGTAAAGTAGGATTAGTAAAAGCATATACAACAACTTCTGGAAGTACAGCAGTTACACAAAAAGTAGGATATACAAAAGATACAGGTGATGATAAAACAGCTCCAATTTGTACATTAAATCATGTAATAGTAATAAGTAATGGATTTGAATATTCATTTAGTTGTACAGATGATGTAGAAATAGATAAAATAACTTCATTATTTGATCATGATCCATATACTGGACAGTATAATTCAAGTTCATGGAGTACACTTGGAACAGAAAAAAATGGAACAAAATCAAATAGTAATAAAACAAGTAGTTATACAAGTAGATGGACAACAGCAAACTCAAATCCACCACAAAAAGGAACATGTTATTACTTCTCATTTGGAGGAAAAGATAAGGCTGGGAACTATAGTGGATATCACTCAAATAATTGTTATCAATATTAAAAGTATTAGTTGAAAAACTGATACTTTTTTGTTATACTTATTTATAGTAGATAGTGGGTTAAAAGAGGTATTATATGAAAAATAAAAAAGGGTTTACACTTATTGAATTATTAGCTGTAATAATAATACTAGCAATTATTGCTTTAGTAGCAATTCCAATAATATTAAATATGATTGAAAATGGAAGAAAGGCAGCTGCTAAAGATACTGCTTATGGATATATCGATGCGATAGAATATAGTATGGGACTTTCAGATATAAATGCTGAAGGATATACTGATATAAATATTCCAGATAATAATGATGAACATGAATTTTATACTGTAGAAGAAATACAAGAACAAAATATAAAGGTAAAAGGAAAAGTACCAGAAAGTGGAGTAGTTGTAATTAAAAATAGAAAAGTAACAAGTGCTTCATTATGTATAGGAAAATATAAAGCTGATTATGATGGAAGAGAAGTTAGAGTTACTAAATCAAGTGATTGTACAGGAGTAGAAGAGGAAGAAGAACAAGAAGTAGTAATACCAGATGAAACACCATGTGTACTAGCAACTGAAACAAAAGATAATAAAGAATACTATTATATTGATTCAGTAGAAGATATGTATGCATTTGCTGCATCAGTAAATGGTGGTAATAGTTATTCTGGTAAAGTAGTAGAATTAAGAAATAGTTTGGATTTTAGTGGATATACTTCTAATAAAGTATGTACAGATAATGATAATGCATCAGGATTTACTCCAATAGGAACATCTGATCATCCATTTAGTGGAACATTTGAAGGTGGGGCAAAAACAATATCTAATTTAACTATTAATAGATCAAGTAGTGATAATGTAGGATTATTTGGTTATACAAGTTCAGCAAATTTAAAAGGTATAACAATATCTAACTTAAATGTTAAAGGAAAAAATTATGTTTCTGGAATAGTTGGATATAAATTTGGTGGAACAATAAGTGATGTAATAGTTGAAAGTGCTACTGTAGAAGGAAATTCAAGAGTATCATTAGCTATTGGAGAAACTGTTGGAAATTATAGTACACGTGGAACAGATAGTAATATATTAGTAAAAAATGGTACGGTAAAAGCTAATACATATGGAGCTGCTGTAATAGGAGAAGTTGGCGGTTATGCTACAAGTTCAAATTTATTGGTAGAACAAGCAACTGTAACAGCTACTTCTGGAGCACTTGTAACAGGAAATACTAATGAATATGTTACCAATATTGGAGCATCTGTTAAAGCAAAATATAATAATGAAACAGGTACTTTTGCAGAAAATAATATTGATGATTTAAATTATTATGAAACATTTGGATTAGATACTTATATAGGTGGAGACAATAATACAAATGGTTATTATTTTGATTATAATAATAAAAATAATGTAGTCTTGAAAAAAGTTGATTCATCATCATTTGAATTAACAATGACAAAAGATGAAAACGGATATTATCCAATAAAAAATATTAAAGAATGGAGATTGGCTACTGCTAATCTATCAAAAAAATATAAAATAACAAAAGATTTAGACTTTAAAAACAAAAAATTCTATATGATGGGAAGTACAACAAATCCATTTACAGGATCATTTGATGGAGGCACAAAAACAATATCAAATGTAACAATAAATGCTACTGGTGGTAATAATATCGGATTATTTGGATATACAAGTAAAGCCACATTAAAAGGAATAGTAATTGATAATATTACTATTAAAGGAAACAATAATGTTGGTGGAATAGTTGGAAATAAATATGCTGGTACATTAAAAGATGTAGTTGTTAAAAATGCTAAAATAACTGGAGAATCTAATGTATCATTAGCAATAGGAAGAACTGTAGGAGATTATAGTAATCGTGGACAAGATGAAAATATCTTAATAAAAAATGGAACTGTAAAAGCTAATACATATGGAGCATCAGCAGTTGGTAAGGTAGATGATTATATTACAGTTACAGGTGTCATAGTAGAACAAGCTAAAGTAACTGCAAATTCAGGAGCAATTGTAACAGGAAATACTAATGAATATGTTACAAAAACAAGCTATTCAACAAAAGCAAAATATAATAATGAATCAAATGGATTCCCAGAAAGTGATATAAATGATATAAATTACTATGAAACTGTTGGACTTGATACATGGATAGCTGGAGATAACAATAGTACAGGATATGTATTTGATTATGATGATAATAAAAATGTTGTTTTAAAAGCAGTAGATAATTTTAGTTTAACAATGGAAAAAGATAGTAATAATTATTATTTGATTACAAATGAAGATGAGTGGAAATTAGCAACTGCTAATTTATCAGGAAAATATAAATTAACCAAAAATCTTAATTTTGAAAACAACAACTTTTATATGATGGGAAGTGCTAACAATGCATATACAGGATCATTTGATGGAGGAGCAAAAACTATATCAAATGTAACAATAAATGCAACTAAAGGTAATGATATTGGAGTATTTGGATATATAAGTAAAGCAGCTTTAAAAGGAATAGTTGTAGATAATGTTACAATTAAAGGAAACAATTATGTTGGAGGTATTGTTGGATATAATTATGCTAGTTCGTTAAATGAAGCATTAGTAAAATCTGCTAATATAACAGGTAATACTGAAGTAGCAGGTGTTATTGGAATAAATTCTGGAGATTATAGTAATCGTGGACAGGTAAATAATATATTAGTAAAAAATGCTACAGTAAAAGCAAATGACCGTGGAGCAGGAATAATGGGATTTTTAGATTTTTATTCATATAATTCAAATGCAATAGTAGAAAATGCAACCATAACAGCAACTTCAGGTGCCGCTATTTCTGGATATAATTATCAAAATAGTTTTTCAAATTCATATTACTCAAATCAAGTAAAATTTAATGGAGATACACAAACAAATGGTTTTGATTCAAGTAATATAGATAATTTAAGTTATTATAAAGATAAGATAGAAACAAAATTAAATGGTGACAATAATAATACAGGATACTTCTTTGATTCTGTAAATGGTAAAGTAGTAATTGTTCCATCAAATAATTAAAATAATCAGGTTAATTCCTGATTTTTTGTTAAAAAACATAAAAATATGTTGACAAACATATAATAAATGTGTATAATTTATAACGAAATCTGAAAAAAAGGAAAGAGATGTATCCACATCCACCCGATTGCTTAAGCTTTGGGTCGAAAGCCATTAATTAATATTAATATGCTTTTTAAGTGGATACATTATGTATTCACTTTTTTATGGAGGTGTCAGGTATCGCAAATAAAGGTAAAGAATTGTATATCAATGAACAAATTCGTGCTAAAGAAGTAATGGTAATTGGTCCAAATGGAGAACAACTTGGTATTAAAAATATTAAAGATGCATTAACTCTAGCTAGTTATGCAGGATTTGATTTAGTTCTTATTAGTCCAAATGCAAACCCTCAAGTTTGTAAAATAATGGATTATAATAAATTTAAATATGAATCAAAGAAAAAACAAAAAGAAAATATGAAAAAACAACGTGAATCTAATTTGGAAGTAAAAGAATATAGATTATCAGTTACAATTGATAAACACGATTTTGATACTAAAGTACGCAATTCATCTAAGTATTTAGAAAAAGGTCATAAAGTTAAAGTTTCTGTAAGATTCAAAGGAAGAGAGTTAGCTCATCCAGAATTAGGTAGGGATGTTTTAATGCGCTTTGCTGAAGAAGTAAAGGATATCGCAGTAATAGATTCTAAACCTAGTTTAGAAGGAAGATTTATGACAATGATGCTTATACCAAACAAGGAAAAATAGGAGGATTATTATGGCTAAAAAAACACAAAAAACACATAAAGGTATTGCTAAAGTTTGCAAAGTTAGACCTGGTGGAACAGTTAAAATAGGAACACCTGGTTCAAGACATAATACAGGTAAGAAAAATGCTGCTGCAAATAGAAAGAGTAGAGCAGGATCATTACTTACAAAAGCAGATTACAATAGATTAAAAGATTTAATATAGTAGGAGGAAGAAAATGACAAGAGTTAAAGGTGGAACAATCCACGCTGCAAGAAGAAAAAAAGTTATGAAAAGAGCTAAAGGTTACTTTGGTTCAAAACATAGATTATATAAAACAGCTAAAGAACAAGTAATGCATTCATTAAAATATGGATACAGAGATAGAAGACAAAAGAAAAGAGATTTCAGAAAATTATGGATTACAAGAATTAATGCTGCTTGTAGATTAAATGATATTAGTTATTCAAAATTCATTAATGGTTTATCAAAGGCAGGAGTTACTGTTAATAGAAAAATGTTATCAGAAATTGCTATTGATTCACCAGAAACATTTGCTTCATTAGTAGAACTTGCTAAAGATGCTTTAAATGGAAAAGTTAAAGAACAAAAACCAGCTAAAGAAGTAAAAGAAACAAAAACAGCTAAAGAAACTAAAGCAGTAAAAGAAACTAAAAAAGAAGAAAAAGAAGACTTATCTAAAAAAACAGTTGCAGAATTAAGAGAATTAGCAAAAGCTAAAGGAATTGAAGGAATCTCAACAATGAAAAAAGCTGAATTATTAGACGCTTTAAAATAATCATTTACATGATTATTTTTTTTAGATATAATTTATACAGGTGGTTTTATGGTAGATATAAATAGATTAAGAGAAGATTTAATTAATTATTTTGGTACAGCAATCTTTTATAATCCGATGGCTATAATGGAATTAGAAGAAGTAAAGAAAGCAAGTGAATCTAAATTAATTGAAATTGCGATAAAAAATGGATTTGATTTAGATAATTATAAAATAAGGGTAAAATAATGATTAAACTAGATAGTACAGAATATACAAAATACTGTGATTTAACTAAAAAAAGTTGGAAACATGCATTCACAACTAATTGTTATGCTTTCGCACTAGGTCTAGATATAGCTGAAAGATTAATAAAAAAAGATGCTTATCAACCAGGAACACTAACAGATCATAATTTAAATATGTATTTTACATTTGAACAATTAATTGAATGTTTAACTAGTGATTTAGATTATTTAGGTATTGATTATAAAGAAATAGATCCCTCTAAAAAAGTAGAAATAGATGAATGGAAAATAGCTTTATTTGTTCAATATAATCCATATATGGGTTTATTATCAGATTTTCATTTTTTAAGACAAATTGATAATATTTGGTATCATAAGCAAGGATACTATGGATTACCAACAAATAAAGATAGTTATAATAATTTAATAATTGATCCTGTAGATTGTTATATATATGGAGAAGATTATCAAAAGACTTATTCATTAAAATTAAAGAAAAATTGATATTTTTTCTTTTTTTTGTTATAATTTAATAGGTGATAACATGGCAAAGTATGATGAAAGTTCTATAAAGATACTTGAAGGACTAGAAGCAGTTAGAAAACGTCCAGGTATGTATATAGGATCAACAGATAAAAGAGGGTTACATCATCTAGTATGGGAAATCGTAGATAATGGTATAGATGAAGTAATAAATGGATATGGTAAAAAAATTAAAATTACTTTAAATGAAGATGACAGTATTACAGTAGAAGATGAAGGTCGTGGAGTTCCTGTTGGAATGCATGAGTCTGGTATGTCAACACCTGAAGTAATATATACAGTATTACATGCTGGAGGTAAATTTGAAGAAGGTGGATATAAGGTATCAGGTGGTCTTCATGGTGTAGGAGCAAGTGTTGTTAATGCCTTATCTAAATGGTTAGAAGTAACTATTAGAAGAGATGGTTATGAATACTATATAAGATTTGAAAATGGTGGTAAAACAGCTGTACCTTTAAAGAAATTAGATAAAACTAATAAAACAGGTACAAGAGTAACATTTATGCCTGATGATACAATTTTTTCTACTACACATTTTTCATTTACTACTATTTGTGAAAGAATGCAAGAATGTGCTTTCTTACTTAAAGGATTAACTGTAGAAGTATCAGATGCCGAAGATGGTCGAAAAGAAGTATTTAATTATGAAAAAGGATTAGAAGCTTTTGTTAATTATTTAAATGATGGTAAAACACCATTACATAAACCTGTATTTTTTGAAGGATCAAAAGATAAAATAAATGTAGAAGTTGCTTTTCAATATACTGATACATATTCAGAAAATATTATTTCATTTGTTAATAATGTCAAAACAAATGATGGTGGTTCACATGAAGTAGGATTTAAAACAGCAATTACAAAAGTATTTAATGATTATGCTAGAAATAATGGATTTTTAAAAGCAAAAGATAAAAACTTTGAAGGTAGTGATACAAGAGAAGGATTAACCGCAATTATTTCATTACAAATACCGGAAAATCTATTACAATTTGAAGGACAAACTAAGGGAAAACTTGGAACACCTATAGCTCGTAATGTAGTTGATAGTGTTGTTACTCAACAATTACAATTTTTCTTAGAAGAAAATAAAGAGAGCGCTACTAAAATTTTAGAAAAAATGACAAAAAGTCGTAATGTTAGAGAAGCAGCTAGAAAAGCTAGAGACGAAGCTAGACAAGGAAAAGATAAAGGTAAAAAAGAAAAGATTACTAATGGTAAATTAACACCAGCTCAAACTAAAAATCCTAAAAAGAATGAGTTATTCTTAGTCGAAGGAGATTCAGCTGGTGGTACAGCTAAATCTGGTAGAGATAGAAAATTCCAAGCTATTCTTCCTTTAAGAGGTAAAGTATTAAATACAGAAAAAGCAAGATTAGATGAAATACTTAAAAATGAAGAAATTAATACAATGATATATACTATTGGAGCTGGTATTGGAAGTGATTTCAATATTGAAGATTGTAATTATGATAAAGTAATAATTATGACCGATGCCGATGTCGATGGTGCTCATATTCAAGTATTATTATTAACATTCTTCTATAGATATATGAAACCATTAATAGAAAATGGTAAATTATATATAGCAATGCCACCATTATATAAAGTATCATGTGGTAAAGAAGAATATTATGCTTGGACTGAAGAAGATAGAAGATATTTAATTGATGATAAATTCAAAGGAAAACAAACTAAAACACAACGTTATAAAGGTCTTGGAGAAATGGATGATAAAGAGTTAAGAGAAACAACTATGGATCCAGATAAGAGAAGTTTAATAAAAGTAAGTATATCAGATGCTTCATTAGCTGAAAAACGTGTAAGTGTTTTAATGGGTAATAAAGTAGATCCAAGAAAAGAATGGATAGAAGAAAATGTAGATTTCACTTTTGAAGATAATTATGCATAACTATTGCATTTTTTTCTTTTTTATGCTACTATAAACACTAAATTGGAGGGATCCATAT
Organism: uncultured Bacillota bacterium; assembly: GCA_900313725.1. Taxonomy (GTDB): domain Bacteria; phylum Bacillota_I; class Bacilli_A; order RF39; family UBA660; genus OMSK01. The sequence goes on from OMSK01000097.1 coordinate 19,931, forward strand.
GAATAAAAATATAGATAAAATAAAACAATTAGAAGAATTGACTAAAGAAATAGTAAAAGATCTACCAAAAAGAGTTACTGACTATAAAATTAAAGAATTAATTACATTAAGTGATTCATTACATAATTTATTAGATGATATTTTTGTAGAAAGCAAAAATTCAAAAATTATTAAAACGAGTAAATATGATGAAATGGTAGCAAACATAAGTAATTTTACTAAAAGATTTATTGATAATTATATGGAATTAGAAGATATTAAAGAAGAAGATATTGACGAATTGACAGATGATAATATTGACGAATTATTGAATGATATTGAAGAAGAAGATATTGACGAATTAACAGAAGATAATATTGATGAATTTTTAAATGATATAGATGAAGCAGATGATCTTGATAATAATACTAAAAAAGTTAATAGTAATGACTATGGATTTTCAAGTGATCCTGTTAAAACATTTATGAAAGAGGCTGCAAGATATCCATTATTGACGCCAGAACAAGAAGTTGATTTGTTTAAAAAATATGAAGAGACAAAGGCTAAAAAATATTATGATGAAATTGTAAATTCTAATTTACGTTTAGTAATTAGTATTGCTAAAAGATATGTAGGACGTGGAATGTTATTTACAGATTTAATTCAAGAAGGAAATATAGGTTTAATGAAAGCAGTAGATAAATTTGATGTATCTAAAGGATATAAATTTTCTACATATGCT
>OMSK01000045.1 GCA_900313725.1 uncultured Bacillota bacterium
GATATAAGGCGAATATTAAGGGAAGAGTTAATATTGCTTTAACTCTTCCCTCTTTTTTTATAGAGAAAGGAAGCGCAGTATGGCAAATATGCAAGCAATGCAAGAATCATTACTGAAAGCTGCCGATATTATTGTCACGCAGCGCATCAATGAATTAGAATTAGATAAAACTATTACAGCAATAGTTAAGAAAAATCTTGGACAAAAAAATGGAAAACCTGTATATCAAGTATATTATAGCGGTGGTACATTTAATGCAATTTGTCAAAGCGCAGATGATGTATATCTTCCTAATACTTCTGTATATGTATTAGTTCCACAAGGTAATTTTTCAAATGAAAAAATTATTATTGGAGCTACAAAAACCGTTCAAAATGAAACACAAAAGCAAATTGTTGCTTCAGAATCTAATTCTTATGCTAAATTGAGTAATAATTTATTAATTTCAATTAAAGATAATGTATATGGATTACATTCATGACATGATAATAGCAATTTAAATGATACAAATACTGCGCATTATTATCAATATATTTATCAAAAAGATAACAATAATAATGACATTAATTTTAATAAAAATGTTTTAGATATATATAAAAATGAAATGACTGCTTTAATGATTCAAGCAGAATTTCAAACTAATTTAGATCTATTACAAAGACAACAATCTAATGCAAAATACGGTTTAATTTTTAATTTTGCTTTTGATAATTTAAATACTTCTGAAAATAGTTATAAATATGAGCAATTTATTTTAACTTCAGATAAAATGATAGGAAATGCTTTTTTATTTAATCAATGATCTAATCAATATAATATTATTCAATTAAATACAAAAACATTAAGTTATTTAGATAGTATTATATTTTTTCAAGAAGGATTTGTTCAAGATTATAATCGTGAACAAATTTGACCTCCTAGTAATCCGAATGGTCCAGATATTTTAGTTAAAAATATTCAATTATATCCTTTAAAAAAGATACAAGAAATAAATGATTATAGTTTAAAAATAGAACCTTATAATAATTCAAATTCTATTATTACAGAAAATTCTACTGACCCTATTCAATTTAAAGCTACTTTTTTAAGAAAATTTTATGAAGATCTTTCTTCAAACAGTAATACTAAATTTTATTGATTTAAAGAATCTTTTTCAAATAATAGTAATACTCTTGCGGGAATAGGATGAGAAGAATTAAATAATTTTAATACAAACGAAATTTTTTCTACTACAATTGAAGAAAATACAGCATATAAAAATAATTATAAATGCATAGCTCAATATAATGATATTATACTAGAATATGAATTTTCTATATATAATGAGTTAAACACTCCATTATTAAAATTGGAATCAGATTTAGGAACTAAATTTTCTTTTGATGCTGGGCTACCCACTATATCTATAAAAATAAAAGATATAGGAGATTCCACTTTTATAGAAAAAGGATTTAATGAACAGTATGATTTATTTCCTGAATATATATATAATTGATGTATAATAGATAATAATGGTAATAAAATATTTTTAACAGACCAAGAAGAAAATGATAAAAATATAAATTTAGTTTCACAACTAACTGAATCTACTATTTTAAAAAATATTAAAAGACAAACTCGTCTTTCTAATAACGCCATTGTTGAAGCAAAACAATCGAAATATATAACAAGAATTGTGTGTCCTGTTGCTGATATTAATAATAATTTTTCAGTAATGTGCTACGTTCAAAAGAGAAATTTAGAAAAAAATACTTATTTTAATATAGGTTCTGCAAAATTAGATTTTATAAATGAAATTTCTAATGTTAATATTAATAATTATAAAATTGAAATTGAAAATGATGACCAAATATTTAAATATGATATTTATGGTAAAGCTCCAACAGATGAATCTAATAAAGATCCGTTAAAAATTAAAAATTTAATTGCAAAATTAACAACTTTAAATGATATAGAAATTGATTCAAATAATTATCAAATTGAATGAATTTTTCCTCCAAAAGATCAAAGTTTGTTAATATCTTCTGAATCTACGAATAATAATACTATTTGTATTTTTGATATTGAAAAAGATTACAATCCAGATTCTTATAATAATCAAATTACTTGTCATATTTCATTTGATGGATTAGATTTATATAAAGATACTAAATTTTACTTTGGTAAAGAAGGCGATAATGGTACTAATGGTACTGATATTATTGCTAAGATAGAATATAATAAAGATGATGATTATTATAATGTATTAGAAAAAGAACCTGTAACATTATATATTTATGACAATAATCAATCTTTTATTAATACAGATAAACAGCGTATTTTAAAATCATCTCAAGTTATTTTTAAGAATACCAATGATACTGGAAATATTATTCCAATATTTAGAACTTCTTTATATCAACGCTCTAACAAATTAAAATATTCTAATTCTCCTATTTATTCTTTAGCAGGAAATAAACAAGGTAAATATTTTGAAACTGGATTAAATTTAATTTGAAAAGCAGAAGTGTATGATGATCATAAATTACCTTTAATTCAAAATTTAAAGGCGGAAGTCAAATTAAATGACAATGAAACTTATTATGCTTTTGTTAGTTTACCAATTATTAAATACTTAAAAAATCCAGAAACAAATGAAGATTTAATTTCAATTGATAAGCAATATTATTTAAATGAAATTACATATAATAATGATGGCCGCAATCCAATTTATAATCATAATAAAGGATTAAAACTAAATCTTCCTGATAATATTACTTTAGTAGAATATAGTGCAAAAGGAGGATTTGATAAAGATATTGGATTAAATAATAATATTACTTATGCAGAAGGTACTCCATGTTTTTCATTATTGGCTAATAAAGATAGTCAAACTAAAAGATTTACATTAACAAAAATAGGATTAGATAAAGAATTAGTTTATGTATTGCCTAATGATAATTACAATGGTAGTATTACAAATAATAGAATAGAAGCAAGATGTTACGATAAAAACAATGTTTTAATTGCAATTGTTTATGCGCCTATTCATATGAGTCTCAATACTTTTGGATTAGCTTCTCTTAATGCCTGAGATGGTAACAGCGTAACCATTGATAATGAAGGTGGTTATGTAATGGCTCCGCAAGTAGGAGCTGGCGAAAAAGATAGTAATAATCGTTTTACTGGTATTTTAATGGGTAAAACAGAAACTTATACTGGCAAAGCAGAGAAAGAAAAACAAATTGGTTTATTTGGCTATTCTTGCGGTTTACAATCTATCTTTTTAGATGCGGAAACTGGTAATGCAACTTTTGGTTTACCCGATGGATATACAATTAAAACAAATAACGATATTTCTGTCCCGGTACAAGATGAAGAAGATTATGGAGAAGGACGTATAGAACTTCGTCCTGGCGGCGAAAGTAAAATTGGTGGTTGAAAAATTGGTCGTCGTAGTTTGTACTATACAATGAAACCACTACCAATTTTTAATACTTCTGATGAAAATGTAGCCGAATATTGAGAGACAACCAATGGTCGATATAAATATGAATATTCTGGAGAAATTGGTCCAAAATATTCTCATGATGAAGAAACTCCAAAAAAACGAGATTACGCAGAACATCATAGAAAAGATATTAAAGTACATGATTCTGGAATTTTATTTTCAAGTGATCCTCCATACATGTCAATTGTTGGTACAATGTTGACAGATGATGAAATTATTGGAGATTCAAATGCTTATCTAAAACGTGGAGATTCTGTTGAGATTCAGCTCGATCCGCAAACTCCTACTGTTTTTACTATTTTTAGACATAATAGCGAATTTAGAAAACAAGAAGCTATTAAAAATGGTAAAATATTAGGAGATAGAACTTTTTTAGCTGGTATTAATTCAAGAGGACAATTACAAGCAAATATTATTGGCACTTTAGATGACAATAATAATCAAGCATCTATGTATTTTGGATTAACTAGACGTTTTAATCAAGCAGTTGATGATACCACTGAATATATAGGAGCTATATTTGAAGCTGGAAAAGATTTAAATGTTGCTCCTTATATGAAACTACTTATAAATAAGTCAGAATTTGATAATATAACTGATGAAGAATCGCCAACAATAGATAATGTTTATTTAAGCGTTCCAGGAGAATTTAACATAGATTTTAAAAATAGTATTTTTAATGGAAATAATAATATTGATATTCATAGTGAAAATAGTTCATATTATATGGAAGTAAATTCTTTAAAAGACGCTATTGAAGGATGTTTAAAAGCCGCGACAGATGCTAGAGCTATTGCTGTAGATGGCGGTCTTCGTATTTATAATGGAGATTAAAGGAGATTAAATGATTAATTTACAAACTCGTTTAGAACTAGAAATTTCAGCTCAACAGTGAGTTAACTCAGTTATGTCACAATATGATATTGCGGCGGCTGATATGGAAGATGCTTTAACAAAAGTTCTTCTTAATTTAAAGCAACAAGTTTTACGAGATTATTTAACAGAGCAACAAGAAAATTATATAAAGGCAAGAGAAAGCTCAGGAGCTCCGCAAATGCCAAATGATAATAATTTTGAAGAAGAAAATTAATTTAAATACGAAAGGAGGATAAAATATGGCAACTGTTTTAAGTACTCTTTATCCTCCTTTAGTTGATACTTTCCAAATTCCTTTTTTGTACACTCAAGATGCAGAGGTATATTTTACTATATCTCCTTACAATTCTTATGGAGAAATTAAGCATTTACATATTACATTAGTTAATCAAAAAACTAATCAAAATGTTTTTGCTTTAAGCAATCCGCGATCTAATTATGATGGAACAGTGTTAACTAATGGAGTTTGAATTATTCCTTTTACTCTTGGCAATAATTCATTTTTAACAGGAGATCATACAAAAAATTATTATAAATTAAAAATTCCTTCATATTTATTAAGACGATTAAATGAAGATGAACCTTCTTATACCTGTGATTGTTATTATAAAGTTCAAATTAGATTTGACAAATATGAATTAAAAGAAAATGAAAAAATTGATAACTTATATTTAACAAATAAACGAGCTTATTTTTCAGAATGATCTGCTGTAACTTTATTAAAAGCAATTCCAGAAATTGAAGTTAAATTAACAAATTTTGATACAGATTTTGAAATAATATCAAAAAAAATTCCTCAATATACCCCTGGAATTATTCCTATTACCGGAATAGTGTCTTTTATTCCTCCTAATAATACCCAAACAACTGAACATCTTGAATCTTTTAAAGTTGAAATTATTGATAATAACGGAAATTTAATTAAAGATAGTGGCATTCAATTTGTTGAAGAAAATACTAATACATTTAATTGATTATGTGATTTAACAAATGGAATTATTAATACTAAATATGATTTAAATTTATATTTAACAACAAATAACCATTATACTTTTGAAAAAAGATATAGTTTTAAACTTATTGATTTAAGTATTTTAGATTTTAATCCTATTTGAAATTTTAATAAAATTACACTTCCTTATACAGAAGATAATAAACAAATATTAGTTACATCTGAAGATGGTTGGGTAACAATTAATATTACTGTTTCAAATATATTACCTGCGGGATATTTATTTATTAAACGAGCTAGCAGTTTAGATAAATATTTAAATTGAGAAATTATTGATTGTACTTATTTTGCTGATGGTAGCCACGTATCAACAACTTTTATAGATAAAACCATTGGCAGTTTAGTAAATTATAAATATTCATGCCAATATTTAACTTTAGGCGGATTATGAAGTAAAACCGTAAAAACTAATGAAATTGTATATCCAGATTTTCATGATATACTAATTTTACGTGGAGATAAACAATTAGCTATTCGTTATAATGCACAAATATCTAGTATGACTCCAGTTGTAAATCGAATAAAAATTGATACTTTAGGCGGAAAATATCCTCGATTTGCACAAAATGCGCAAATGCATTATAAACAATTTCAACTTACGGGGATAATTTCTGCTGAAGAAGATTATAATCGTAAATTTATTTCTGATTTAGACTATGTAGAAGAAATGAATATTTATAACGAACAAATGAATGGTAAATATATAATTCGTAATGATAAAATGATTAATCGACAATCAGATACTAGCAATTATATATCAGAAATAGAACAATATGATTGAGAAAATATAGATAAACCTTATAATAAGTCTAGAAAATCGATGTTAGATACTCAAAATAATACAAATCATGATATTTATCCAATAGACAATTGATGGTGAGAAAGAAAATTCCGTGAAGAAGTAATTGAATGGCTAAATGATGGAGAACCAAAACTTTATCGTTCAATGACTGAAGGTAATTTACTTGTAATGTTTGATGCTGTTTCTCTCACACCAAATGCACAGCTTGGCCGCAGAATTTGGAATTTTTCTGCAACAGTATATGAAGTTGGAGACGGATATTCTTTAACTGATTTGTCTACTCTTGGGATTTTTTCTATTAAAAATGATTTTAATACAAATATTTATTTAAAAAGACGAGATGAAAATAGTCAATTAAATGAAAAAGTTTGAGTAGGACAAAAAAATCATTATATAGCAAGCTCTAGACAAACCGATTTTGTAAAATCTGTTAATAATAATTTTAAAACTATTGTTCAAAATAATTCATCTGAAAATCAATATATAGTAAATTGTAAATCATTATTAGATGAAATTAATGATGCTTACAATAGTGTATATGAAAATTATAAAATTGATGAAAATTCTATTTATTTAACAGATGTAAAAATTTATTTTGAATCTAGTCCAAAATGATATGACTTAACTAGTATGAATCTTAAAGAAAATAATAATTCAGATTTAAATATTTCTATTGGAGATACAAAATATAACTTTAAATATGATTCAAATTTACATCAATATATATTAGTTACCAATGAAGAATAGCTTAGGAGGTGCATATTAAGTATGGCAACAGAATGAGAAAAATGAGGAACTGCTGCATGAGCTACAGATGGTACTAATCGAAAAATTCAACCCTATATTCGTTGTAAACAAACCTTAAATACAAAAACTCAAGCTAGTTTTTCTGTATATAGTTGTGCTCGTGATGGTGACGGTCATTATTATCATAATTATGATTATGGTTTTGAACTTGAACTTTGATACCGTACTTCTAAAGATATTAGTGGTAATAACTGATATAGTTGAGTAAAATTAAAAGATACTTATGATACTACAAAAGGTACTAATACCTCAGATAATCCTGGCGTTATTGTAGGTGAGCTTACATATAATAAAACATTTAATCGATCTGAAAATACTGAAGGATATTTACTTGAATTTCAAACTTATATTCCTAAAAGAAATTTTAATGAAACTTCTGCAACAGTAAGAATTCTAGTAAATCCTAAAACTAAGTATACTATAACATATTATCCAAATGAAGGATCTGTTACTTCATCTTGGGCAGAAACAAAATGACATGATAAAACTCTCCCAATAACTACTAAATCTCCTGGTACAAAATTAGGTTATCATTTTTTAAATAAATGAACAACTAATCAAGATGGAAGCGGAACGGCTTATACAACTGAAATTACAACAAATAGTGATTTAGGTCTTTATGCGCAATTTGCTCCTAATAATTATACTATAAAATATGAGTATAATCATCCGTTAGGTAGTTATCAAGCATCAGAAGAACAAACAGCTACATATGGACAAAATTGAGAAACAATTCCCGGTTATGTGCCAAGAGATGGATTTTTATTTAATGAATGAAATACCGCTTCTGATGGTACTGGAATTTCTTATAGTGCAGGTCAATCACAAGATCTTTATGAAGATACTACAGATTTAACATTATACGCTCAATGAATTCCAGCAATTTATACAATTAATTATGAATTAAATGGAGGATATTGAGAATGAGGTTTATCAGAAGATAAAGAATATAATGTTCCTCTTGCATTAACGCATGTTCCAGAAAAAACAGGATATACATTTGAACATTGAGTTGACAGTGATGGAGATATTTATACTGTATCTAATGAAAGCCAATATATTAAAAATAAATCAACGACTTTATCTGCTCAATGAATTCGTATTCAAAAAAGAGTTTTTTATACAGGCCAAAAACCTCAAGATGCTCCAGAAAATATAGATATAAATTGAACTGATATTCCAGATAATGTACCTCATAATTATGGTGATCCATGAAGTACTATTGATAAAACTCCAAGCTTATTATATTATAAATTTAAAGAATGAAATTCTAAAGCAGATGGTACTGGAAAAAGTTATACTAAAAATCAAAAAAATATTTTGCCAGCTATAACTGAAGATATTACTTTATATGCACAATGAGAAAGACTAAAATATACTGTTTCTTACGATGGAAATGGAGGTTCAGTTGATCCTTCATTTACAACTACATATCAAGGAATACCTATAACTTTAGCAACAACATCTTCTCATACTATCTCTCCAGGAAGTAAACGAAATACTTATAGTGTAGAATTTCATGCAACAGAAGGTGTATTTACAGATCAAACTTCTATTTTTACTGCTTCTGTTTTTAACACAACTACTTATGAATTTGATGGAACTTGATTAAATAAAGATCAATCTGGTGCTGTCACTATTTATAATGCGGGAGATCAATATAATAAATATGAAGATATAACTTTATCTGCACAATGAATAGAGCATCCTCCTACTGAATATCCTACTTTAATGAATCTTCCAACTCTTGCACCTAGAGATAATTATGAATTTACTGGATGATATAGTTCTACATCTTATAATGATTATTCATATAAAGTTATAGAGCCAGATGCTGAAAATTATCAATTAGAAGATAAATACATTAATAAAAGAAATAATACAGAATATTTATATGCACATTGAATTCCTACTACATATATACTTCAATATAATAAAAATACTGTAACTTATTCAGTAGATAATATGCCTAATTCTGTAGAGGTTTCAATTAGTCCTGGTACAACAATACTTAGTTTAAATAAACCAAAAATAAAACTTAGTTCTACCGCAACTGTTACTCCATATTCAATTACTTATGATTATCAAGATGGAACTTCTGAAAGAGAAAATGATATTCAAGAAAATATACCCTTTGAATATTGATTATATGGCAATGATCCAAATAATGATCCTCATTATTTTCCTGGTGATACGGTTACTTTTACTGTTTCTCCTGGGACTGTTATTAATTTAAATGCAATTTGAGGTCCACGAATTGATGGAGCAACATTATTAGAAGGTAAACATAGAAATGGATATATATTTGATGGATGATATCAAAGTCCAAAATATGATACAATTAAATTAGAACCAGGAAATTCATACGCTTCAGATTTATTAAGTCCAGAAAGAAAAGATATTGTTTTATATGCAAAATGAAAAAAGATAGCATACAATATTGAATATCTTCCCAATCAAGGAACTAATATTGAAGATTTGCCAGAGCCACAAAGAAATTGATCTTATGGAGATCATTTAAGAATTAGTTCAATTGAACCAAGAAGAAGAGCTGAACAACATACTTTTAATGTAAGTTTTTATATTGGAGAAGAATTAATTCAAGAAAATATCTTTAATGCAGCAACTTCATATCTATTTAAAAATTGAAATATTAATGATGATCCTTTAGATAATAATTCAGAAAATATTTATAATAAAAATGATATATATATAGCGGGAGTTTCTGAAAAAGGAATAATTCAAAAAGATGAAACAAATATTGATCTTGTACTTTATCCACAGTGAGATTCAGAATCAATTACTTCAATAATTACTTTACCTATAATTGATGATCCTAATTATAGTATGTGAGATATTTATGAAGTAATTAATAATCAAGAAATTCATATTGGTGAAGGACAACCAGGAGAAAAATATCAACCTATAGTTAATAATAATTTAATTTTACGAGCTAGACCAATAGCTAGTAAAAATTATGAAATTACATATAATTTTAATAAAGGTTGATATATAGATGATCAAGAAAACAAAATTTATGGACCTTTAATAACAACCGCTACAGTAGGCGTTCCTAGTACTATTTCAAATACAATGCTTTATAGAGACGATGAAATAAATAAATATACGGTTGTAATAGATTATAATAATTCTAATTATTATAAAAAGACAGATATATATAATGTCCAACCAGTTTCTAGATATAACTTTATACAAAAATGAAATAGGAATATAGATGGAAATGGAACTGAATATAATGCTAATCAGCAATATATTGAAAATCGAGATATATCTTTATATGCTCAATGAGAAAAATTAAATATAATTAATTATAGTTTACAATATTATATATCAAATAGCGATACTGAAGAACCAAATAATGAAGTTGAATGATCTGAAGAAAGACCAGAAAATGTACCTGAAAATAATTATTTATGAATACGTGTTAAAAATATTTGAAGTAATAATCAAATAGATTATAGTACTCCAGTTTTAGAAGAAAATTATAACACTATTAATAGATATGTTATTTTAACTCCCCCAGATTTTTGTTATGGATATGATTTTAAGGGCTGGTATGCTGATAAAAATTATAATAAATTAATTTCTACAGATTCAATTATTTTTATTCCCTCTGATAATATTACTATTTACGCAAAATGAACAACTGCAAAATATAATATTAATTATAATGCAGGTGAAGGAAATAATCAAAGTGTTCCAACATCTCAAACAAAAATTTATAATCAAGATATTAAACTTTCTTATACTAAACCAATTTATTTAGATCATGTCTTTACAGGATGAAAATCTAATCAAATTGAATATTTTGGATATGATCAAACTGGTTTTAATGCTCCTAAATTAGTAGAAGAAAATAGAATACAGTTAACTCAAGAATACTGTCTATCTGATTCTATAATTACTCCTTTACTCCAATCATCAGATGAATGAAGCACAGATAAACCAATACAAGAAGATAATAAATATATTTGATCTCGTATTAAAATAAAATGACCAGATGATAATAATTATTATTATAGTACCCCAGTCTGCATTACAGAATATAATCAACTTAATATCATTAAAGAATATTATATTTCTTCTACAACTGTTATTCCCAATCCTAATGATGATCAATGAACAACAGAATCTCCTATTAGTACTAGTGGAATACACGTATGAGAACGTTTTTATCTTGAATGATTTGAAATTTATCAACCAGGAGATATTTATACTAGAAATCATAGTGTTGAATTAATAGCTCAATGAAGAGAAATAAATACTTTAACTGAATGACTTAGTAGATGAGAAGATACTGAAGCTTCTATTATTGCAGATATACCGGGTAATGAATTAGTTTTATGAGAAGGAGACAATTCTATTGCTGTTGAAAATTCTTCAAATTTACTTAAAATACTAAAATTAATTGATGATAAGGGAACAGCGACACCTTCAGATGATGTTAGTTATAATTTAGGATTAGGATATAAATTAAAACTTAGTTTAATTAATCCTTATAATGATTATGATGAAAATAATAATATTGAACAATTATCTCGTACTATATTTGTTCCTGCTAGGAAAAAAGTAAATGATGATATTAAAGATAAATTTATTTGAATTCGTATAAAAATAGATTATGATAATACATTAGGAATAGAATCTGAATATACTAATCCTGTTTTCATTGAAGAAATTGAAGAATTTAAAGTAACTAAAGAATATTGCGAAAGCAATAGTAAACCTGCGGCTAGTTCAGCTTCATGAACAACTATTAGGCCAGAAGAACCTAATAATACAGTATGAATTCGCATTAAAGTGGAATGACCAAATCAAGAAACTCCTTGATATAGTCAAATTACTCAATTAAGTGATCATCAAGAACCTTTTATTGCTTATCAGTATTATATTAGCACATCAAATGAAAATTGTGTTAACGGAGAATGAACAATAGAAAATCCTATAAAATATGAAGGCTATTATGAAGTACCTGCCAATGTAAAAGTTTCAGAAATTTCATTATTTAATGAAGCTCAAGCAACTATTGATTATAAAGCGCATGTAGATTTAAATTATATAGACATTAGTATGCCGCAAGCATATGAAGCGTTTGAAGAAATTGTGGGGCAAATTGATGGATATTGAAATTATAATCAAAATATTACATCATTATTAACTGCAAAATATTATGCACACGATAATAATAAGGAAATTACTTATGAGCATAAATTAGATTCTTGAAGTGCAATGTCATTTGAAGGAACTCCTTACTCTAGATTAAATATTTCATTAGCAGGAGAACCTAATTCAACTGTGTATGTGGCAGATCAAAATGGTATATTAAATTTAGATATTAATTATTCAATAGATGATTGTACTATACTTGGAAGACAAATGTTTAAATCAAACAATCCAAATAACCTTCGTGATTGAGAATATTATGAAGAAAATAATTGAAGTGATAATAGAATAAATAATCATTTATATCCTATTAATAATAGTTATAAATTACAATATAATGGATCATTATATGACGTAGATTATTCTTTAAATACAATAAATGTTCATATTCCAATAGAAGGAAATATTAATTATAAGGCAAATATTATGCAAAGAATTTATGTTTAAAATAAGGAGTGTGAGATAAAAATGAGAAAAAAATATCCTTATCTTGAAGAATCTTACACTCCTTTATCTAAGATTCCTCAAAAAATTATTGAAAATTATTCTTATATGGAGTCCTCATATAATTATAATTTAAATACCGAACAAAAAAAGCAAGCTTTTCTTGCAAAAATAGATACATTTATTAATCAAAAACAATATATAAATATGACTTTATTAGATTGAAAAGAAAATCCTATTAAAGAAATTCAAGGTATTATTTCCAGTGGATCTATTTCTAAAGATGGAAATAGTAACGTGCGGCGTTCTGCGAATTTAACTTGTTCAGTAAGTCGTGGAGAATATAATGTAGATAACATTGAAATGGATTTTGCTTTAAATAAAAAAATATTTATTGAAATTGGTATTGAAAATAAAACAGATGAATATTTAGAATATCCTATTTTATGATTTCCTCAAGGTGTTTTTTATATTAATTCTTTTAGCATAAATTCTGCAACTTCTTCTGCTGTTAATCTTACTTTAAACTTAAAAGATAAAATGTGTCTTTTAAATGGAGATATTGGAGGAAAACTTCCTGCTACAATTAGATTTGATACCATGACAACTCAAACAGCACAAGGAGAAGTAGTTGAACAAAATGTCCTTTATTATAATTTAATTACAGAATTAATAAATCATTGAGGAAAAGAAGATTTAAGTAATATTATTATTCAAGATGTTCCATTAAGAATTAGAAAAATTGTTGCTTGAATGGGATCAAATCCAGTTTATCTTAGTAAAGAATGAGATGAACAAACTCAAAGTTTTTATTATCAATATCATAAAGAACAAAATAAAGAAGGTACTTATACAGAATATTCCTCTGGAGATGACATTGGATATGTATATGCAGATTTTACTCCTGTTAGTGAAATTACGGCAGCCGCGGGAGATAGTATCTGTAGTGTATTAGATCAAATAAAAAATCAATTAGGAAATTATGAATATTTTTACGATGTATTTGGTATTTTTCATTTTAGAGAAATTAAGAATTATTTAAACATAAATCAATCTGAAATAGTTCTTCAAGAAACTGAAAATCCAGGAAGATATATTTCACTTGAAAAGGGTCAATTTTGTTTAGATACTAGTACTGAATTACAATATTTAATAGATATCGTAAATGATAAGAGTAATTTTTCTTTTGAAGACTCTAAAAATATAACTTCTATTACAATGACTCCAAATTATAATAATATTAAAAACGATTTTATTATTAATGGAATAAGATCATCAGATAGCGGAATAAAAATGGCAATTAGATATAGACTAGTTATTGATAATAAACCAGAGATTATTGGATATACAAATAATACTCATGATCATAAAGTAGACGAATCAGATAATAATAAAATTCCTTATTATGGACTTTTTCATAATTTAATTTATTATACATATCCAGAATATACAGAAAACAGTCCTATTTTACAAACTAATCAATTAGGAAAATGATTTGATGTTGATGTTTTACCTGCGGTTGGCAATATGGATCAAATTTATCATTATTATGAAACCGATGGTACAGAAAAATTTGTAATGTGAATTAATGAAGAATTAAAGTATATAGATCTATATTTAAAAGAAGATTTATCTAATCCGCAAGCTGAATCAAAATCTCCTATTATTTATGATGATTATTATGCAATTGATTGAAGAACATTCTTA
The DNA here is from genome assembly GCA_900313725.1 of uncultured Bacillota bacterium. Lineage (GTDB taxonomy): Bacteria > Bacillota_I > Bacilli_A > RF39 > UBA660 > OMSK01. Next base: position 14,323 of record OMSK01000045.1, read on the forward strand.
TTGTGTTATGGTCTTGAAGCAAATGCTAATGGGACTGATCCAGGAGAATATTATCAAGATCTATATAGTTTTTGACCAAATGAATATGATCTCCGCAGAGAAAATCAAAAATTTTTCGGAGAAGAAGAAAATGGATCTATTCATTATAAAACTTTAACAAGTGGCAATTTTTATTTTGATATTATTGATGCTAATTCTTCTTCTCTTGGAATATATAGTATAGAAAACATAGGCAGAAGAGTAGATGTAGTTAATAATGATGAAATAAATTGCTTATTTACTCCAGAAATTCCAGATGTGATATTTTTAAATATGGATCAACCAGAACAAAATTGATCTGACAATACTACAATAACTGAACAGAGAACAACCGAAAATACAGAAGATATTTTAGAAAAACAATGATTAGAATGTATTAATAACGGACAAGCATGAATAAAAGTACCAGATGAAGATTTTTCAAATTTAGTTATTGGCGGATATTTAAACGGAGCCTATGAAGCAATTCGTTATGAATTATTTTTACACACAAATTACCAAAAGACTGTAAATATAACTGCGTTACCAGCTTTTTATTTAGAGCCTAATACTAGAACTCATATTTCTGATTTATCTACCAATACTTTTGGAGATTATATAATTCAAAATATTAGCCTTAATTTAGGTCCTGGGGCGAATATGTCTGTAACAATGAATGAAGCTTTAGAAAGATTATAGGAGGTATTGTATGGTACAAAATATATCTTATGGTATTGGACAATACCGCTATATTAAAGAATTTGAATATATTAGTCATTTAAAAATAGTTAATGAAAATGATAAACAATATATAGATTATAAACCAGATAATTCTACTACTTATAGAGATATTGCAATAAAATTACCAGATAATGTTCAATATGGTGATACTTATTATATGACGCTAACTATTCCTCAGGATTTATGATATGATATTACTTTAAATTTAAAATTATGTTCAGAAAATAGTAGCAAACTTTTTGATATTAATTTTAATAAATTCCAACAAATAAAACAACTAATTATTCCTAAAACTTCTACTGAAAAAGAACTTTATAGTGACGTAGTTTTGTTTGAATATACTTTAAATAATAATAATTATGTAGATGTAGATATACCAATAGAATTTCCTAGTAGTGGGTCTACAGAACCAAAACGTTTATATTATAAAAATGAAAACGATAATTTAATTTATAGATATTGTAATAGTTCTACTTCAAATTGAAATAATCTTTTACCTGTTCAATATAGTAGATATAATTTATTACAAGCATGACAATTACAAAATGTTTCTGAAAATTTATCTGAATTATCTACTATAACTTTTTCTTTTACTTTTTCTCCTAAGTATAATCTAACCGAAGGATATAAATATTTATGATTAGAAATTGTACATAATGATAATTATATTCAATGAGAAGAACAAAGTCAAACTTACAATGGAAAATTTATACCATTAGACTTAGTTCAAGCCGATTTTTATAAGGTAAATAATATCTTACCAATAACAAATGTTGGTATAGCTTCTATTAAATCCGGCATTAATAGATTAAATAGTATATTAGTTACTGGTCCAAAAGGCCTAATATTAAATATTAATGGAGAAGAAGTTAAGATTGGAATGCAAGATCAATATAAACTAGATAATTTTGATATTTCTTTCTTAGGAATAGCTGTAACAGATGAATTAAAAGAAGATAATAATTTTAGTTTCTTAATTGATTATCAATATAAAATAGAAAATTAAAATGGAAGGGAGGACTTAAATGGCTAGTGAATTAAGAGCAACTGTCATTAATATGAAAAAATTAAGTCAAGACCTTCCAGATCCTGTAGTTATTGGCGCGGGAGATAGAGAAGGA
>OMSK01000096.1 GCA_900313725.1 uncultured Bacillota bacterium
CTTCTTTAGTTGCACATATTTTATCAGCAACACATAATATTATACTTTCTTTATATCTAGGAATTCTAAGATTTAGCGGAAACATATGGGTTAATATCATATTTTTTTCTTTTTTATTTAAATTAAATTCTTTACTAGCATTAGTATATGCGATTTTAGCATGTCTAAATCCATGTAATCGATGTGATTTATCTGATATATGCCAATCATATAAGAAATAATCATGTAGAAGTGCTCCTCTAACTAATGATTTTGTATCTACTTTTATATTTAATTTATCTACTATTTTTAAACACATAATTGTAACACTAATAGAATGATCATAAACACTTGTACTACCATGTTGAATAAAAGATTTATTTAATTCCATATTACTAGAATTTAATATATCATAACCATATTTATTTATTACTTCCATATTATACCTCTTAAAATCTAATATTTCTTTCATTATCATTTTCGGTTATATAATTATAAGGATTATCTTTATATTTTCCCATGGTATCATACATACTCATTTTGTTTTCATTATCAATATTATATTTTTTTGTATTAACAGCAATTATTCCTATATTATACTTTTTAGCAGTTTCAATATCATTTGGTGTAATTATATCATAACAATATATCGCAAAAGGTATAGGATTTTTTAATGAATTATTGAATTCATTATCTTTTCCTCTTATCTCATTTGAAACAGATATAATTAACTCATTATAATTATTACTTTCATTTATAAAATCTTCAGGTGTCATCAATCTATTAATACGACTAGTAGCTATTCTATCAGGTAATCCTTTTTTATCTCGATTATATTTTGAAAAAGAATCAACCGGAAAGGCATGTATTAATTGATGAATTGGAATACTTGTATATGCTATATTATAGTATTCTCTAGGATCTTTAAAAGCTTGTAATTTTGATGAACTATCTACTGAAAATGATGATCCATCTACAGTAAATTTATCAATATTACCTTTTAATATTTCATCTTTTCTTTCATGAGAGCTTTTTATTAAAGTCATAAAACTATCGCCGTCTATACAGTATATATCGACACCTGTTTGTTTAGAAAATGCTTCATTTCTATATTTATTAATATTATCTTTATTTAACATTTTCTGATTAAATAATTCAACCATTTTATCTTTAGCTTTACTATAATCAAAATAAAATTTCTTTTTTAAATTTAGATTTTTAATTTTATTAAATAATTCAATCTTCTCTTCGGTTGTTTTTTTATCTATTGAGGCTATTTCATTATAAAGAGTAATTTCATCATCATTAAGGGTTTTTCCTTCTCCTTTTTGAAAATCTAATAAGTTTTTAATATTTATTATTACATTTGTAGGAATATCTTCAAACAAATAATCAATAATCATATTAGATATTTTTAAATCACTTTCAAATTTAGTTGCTTCTTCATATGATTTATCTCTGTAGGTATTATATAAAGAATAATCTGGTACATAATTTCCTAAATTATTTTTAAGAGCTGAATCAAAATATTCACTATTTAATGCTTTTGAAAAATTACTATAATTTTTTAACACTCCATTTTCTACAGTAGATAATTGTTCTTCATAATATTTTTTTCTAGTACTTTCAATAATAGAAACATCAAAACAATTTATTAATTTATCTATTAAACTTCTATATATTGAAACATCATTTATAGATACAATATTATTTATTAATTTTTTTGATATTCTATCAATTGGAATTCTTATTTTTTTATCAGCTAATAATAATAATTCATTATATGTTGTATTATCTAAAATAATATCATATTTTTTTAACATATATTGTTCAGTTTCTAATTCTGAATATGGAAATAGTTTATTAATTTCACTATGAGTAAATTCAATATTATTTAATAAAAATATTTGGGTTTCAGATGAATAGCTATTAAATATTTCAATTAATTTTGATGGATTAGTTTTTTTCATATATTTAAAAAAATCAAGAGCAGAATTATTTCTTAATCCATATATATAATGAAGTCCTAATACTTTAACTATTTGTTCACATAGTTGATCATTTTTTAAACAATTAAAATCACGATCACAAGTAGTTAAACCATTTAATTTAGTAAATAAATCACTTGACTTTAATAAGATATCTATTCCTTCATTATCAAGTAAAGCATCTATTTGTTCTGTGGTTGCTCCTTGACAAAAATAAACAAAATTATATTTATTTTCATTATTGATAATAAGTTTTTTATTATCGATATTTTTTAATAAACTAATATCACTATATAAAAAATAATCATAATTCATATTATTCACCCTTCATTGATTCTTTATATAAAGTATTTAAATTCTTTTTATTTAATACTTTATTTATTCCATATATTGAAATATCCGTATATATTTTAGTTAATAATTTTTTTAATCTTTCATCCATTCTAGCATTATCTTTTACTTTATTCCAATATGATAATTGATATTCTTTTGACCAATTCTTTCCTTGATATGTTATACCTGCCGCTAAATTATCACAAACCATTTCTTTAAAATATTTAAGCGGCATTACTACTTCAGGTTTAGATAATGAATAATCATACCAATATTCATAATGGTGCTTATTTCTTCCTTTATGATGTAACCATGCTTTAGAATAACCAATATCTAATTTAGCAAGCATTATAGGACTTCTATCACCAGTATAGTATTTAACACTTTCAAAAAATTCTGTTGGACTATACTTCGATAAATCATGAACAAATCCTCTCCACGGAATACCTGCTTTAATACATAATTTAAATACTAAAAATCGATGCTTATTTACTGTATGTAAATGTTTAAAAAATTTTTTTAAATATTTCATTTAATATATTTTTCTCCATATCCATCAGCTAATTTTATGTTTGGTAATACTATTACATATAACCACATTACCAAAAGTATTATCCATCCTACTACAGGAATAATAATACATCCTATCCATATATATGGGGTATTATATATTTTACTACCTGATACTTTTAATTCATTCGCAACTTTACAATTCATTTGGATACCAAATATAAGCAATATTATTATAATTGGAAATATTAAGCATAAACCACCTATTATCCAATACCATTTATTCATATACCAAGCATCTTTATCATATAAATTCATAAATTTAGCTAAGAATATATAAAATAATCCAAATGTCAATAGACTAATTATTAAACATAACCACCAATTATTCCTTTTTAAAAAATCCATTCTATTTCTTCCTTTCTAATCTTCTATTTTTTCCTTTAATTTATAAAGTATATTCATAGCTTCAAGAGGTGTTAAATTTAAAACATCAATTTTTTTTATTTCATTTTCTATTTCTGATTCTTTCTTGGGTTCTTCAAATATTAAAGATTCTTGTACAATAACATCTCTTTTTTTCTCTTTATTTTCATATATATTTAGTATTTGATCTGCTCTTTTAATTAATGAATCTGGAAGTGACGCTAATTTAGCTACATGAATACCATAACTTTTATCAATAGAACCATCTTCAACTTTATGTAGGAATATTACTTCACCATTTTCTTCTTTAGCAGATACATGTACATTACGTAAGTTATTAAGTGATTCTTCTAGATCTGTTAATTCATGATAGTGTGTTGAAAATAATGTTTTACATTTTATATTACTTATATATTCAATAATAGCTTGAGCAAGTGCCATACCATCAAAGGTTGCTGTTCCTCTTCCTAATTCATCAAATAGAACTAAACTATTAATAGTTGCTCCTTTAACAGCACTACATGCTTCTTTCATTTCTACCATAAATGTTGATTCACCTGATACTAAATCATCAGATGCTCCAATTCTAGTATATATTGCATCAAATATAGGTAGTGTTGCTTCACTTGCTGGCACAAAACATCCTGCTTGAGCCATAATAACCGTTATAGCAAGTTGTCTCATATATGTAGATTTACCTGCCATATTTGGACCTGTTATTAATAAAATGTCAGTTTTATCATCCATTATGATATCATTTGAAACATATTCACCTTCAATTACTTTTTCAACTACTGGATGTCTATTATTAATAATTCTTATATTTCTATCTGTAGTTATAGTTGGTCTTACATAGTTATTTTCTTCTGTAATAGTAGCGAATGATTGCATAACATCTATTTCACTTATTACTTTAGCTATTTCTTGAATACGTGGAATATATTCCTTTATTTTATCTCTTATTTCTATAAATAATTGATATTCTAATTCTATTATTTTTTCTTCTGCATTTAATATTAATGCTTCTTTTTCTTTTAGTATTGGACTAATATATCTTTCACAATTTGATAATGTTTGTTTTCTTTCATATCCATATTCATCTTTTACTAAATTAGTCATTCCTTTAGATACTTCTATATAATATCCAAATACTTTGTTATAGCCTACTTTTAAAGTTTTAATTCCAGTACGTTCTTTTTCTTCAGCTTCAAATTTAGCAATAAAATCTTTACCACCTTTACGTAGATCTTTTAATTCATCTAATTCACTATTATATCCTTCTTTTATTATATATCCTTCTTTAATAGTCATTGGTGGATTTTCATGAATACTTTTGTTAAGTAATTGATATATTTCATCTAATGTTTCAATATTTTTATAATAATTTATTTTTGTTAGTATTTCTTTTATTCCTGGTAATACTCTTAATGATGATTTTAGTTGTAATAAATCTCTAGCATTACAACTACCAAAAGCAATTCTACCAGATAATCTTTCTAAGTCATATACTTCAAAAAGTAAATTTGATAAATCTTCTTTTATAATAAATTCTTTAAGTAATGTATCAACTGTATCATATCTTCTATTTATTTCATTAATATCTATTAATGGGTTTTCTATCATTTGCTTTAACATACGTGATCCCATTGCAGTCTTTGTTTTATCAAGTAACCATAATAATGAATAATTTCTTTGTTTTAATCTTAATGTTTCAGTTAATTCTAAGTTTCTTTTTGTATGAATATTCATTTTTAAGAAATTTTTATTTTCAATTATTTTGGCTTTTTGTAAATGTGATAAATTACGTTTTTGCGTATTATTTATATATGTAAGTAAATGTTTTATTGTTTCTATATATCTTATATCATCTATCTCTTCATATATATATTTATATATGGGTAATTCTTCAATTTCATTTAATGTACTAATAGTTATTTTAAATTGATTTTTTAACATATTTAAAACATTAATATCTAATTTATCATTTGATACTATTTCTTTTATACCTATACTTACTATTTCACTTACTAATTTTGATTTATCATGTTCTAACATAGTTATATTTACTTCACCAGTAGATATATCTATAAAACTAACCATATAGCAATGATTAAAATCTAATATATTTCCAATATAATTATTTTCATGTTCATTTAGTGCTTCATCATTTATTAAAGTACCCTTTGATATTATTTGAACAATATCTCTTTTAACAATACCTTTTGCTAAAGCAGGATCTTCTAATTGTTCACATATACCAATTTTATATCCTAAATCAACTAATTTTTCTATATATATATTTGCCGCATGATGAGGAATTCCACACATTGGTATTCTTTCATCTAAACCAGCATTTTTACCTGTTAGTGTTAGTTCTAATTCTCTAGATACTTTAATCGCATCTTCAAAAAACATTTCATAAAAATCTCCTAATCTAAAGAAGATTATAATGTCTTCATTTTTTTCTTTGATATCTAAATATTGCTTCATCATAGGTGTTACCCTATTTTTGTCTACCTCACTACGTAACATACTCTCACCTATTAATTATTTTAACATTTTTTAATAATTTTTAAAAGGTTTTATTTATTTTAAATAGTAATTATTGTATAATTAATTAGGAGGATAAATATGATAAATAGAGTTGATTTAAAAAATGATGCGAAAGAAAGTCTAAAAGATCACTGGGCTGAATCTATAAAAGTTTTAATAATATTATTAATAATAAGTATTGGAACTACTATTTTATTTAAATATATACTACACTTTGGTATATATGATTATGAAATTGGTAAAATTGGTGATGAAAAAATAGTAACAACTATTAATTATATATCGCCTATTATTGATTCATTATTAACTTTTGGATTTTTAAGTTTTTTCTTAAAAATATCAAGGAATGAAGAAGTAACTTGTAATGAGTTATTTTCTAAAATGCATATGATTATTAAATTTATTGTTATGACTATACTAACCATGATTATAGTAACAATTGGATTATTTTGTTTAATAATTCCTGGTATTATGTTGATAATTGGGTTATCACAAACAAGCTTAATATTACTTGATAATCCTAATATGAATATAATAGATGCGATGATTTTAAGTTGGAAAATGATGAATGGTTATAAAATGGATTATTTTATGTTAATTATTTCGTTCTTAGGTTGGATTTTTATATTAATTTTTACATTAGGTATTGGTTATTTTTGGTTAATACCATATATGAATGTAACAATGTGTAATTTCTATAATAGATTAAAAGAAGAATATAAAGAAAAAGCTGAGTAATTTACTCAGTTTTTCTTTGGAATTCCATCTATATAAACACTAAATGTAGTGTACAAAATTATTATATACATTTACTAAAAATATATGCATTACATTATTAATATATTAATTATAATTATTTTTGTGCATAAAAAAAGAACTATCTATTTAGATAATTCTTGAGCATTTTCAGTTTTAAAAATACTAAGTAAAATTACAATAAATATTATTGCTAAACCAAATACGCCTAATACAATATATGAATGTCCTAAACTAATATTTTTAAATATTATAGAAGTTATAGTGCAGATAATCATTTCTGAAATTGAAGTTATAAAAGTAAATATTGCTAGAATAGTTTGTCTACATGAATCATTGCATTCATTTTGAACTATTGTATTATAAATATTATTTGTTACTGAAAAAAAACATTGGAATAATATTATGAAAGCAATAGAAAAATAATTATTTAACAATCCTATTGCAATTAAACTAAGATTAAATAATAGAGCAAAG
>OMSK01000036.1 GCA_900313725.1 uncultured Bacillota bacterium
AAACATCATCCCACCAAGAGATATTCAAGAAGCTATGGAAAAACAAATGCGTGCTGAACGTGAAAGAAGAGAAAAAATACTTCAAGCAGAAGGAGAAAAGAAATCAAGTATCTTAATTGCTGAAGGAGAAAAAGAAAGTGCTATTTTAAGAGCAGAAGCAAAAAAAGAATCACAAATTAAAATAGCTGAAGGTGAAGCCGAAGCATTACTTAAAATGAAACAAGCAGAGGCAGATGGAATTAAATTAATTAAAGAAGCAAAAGCTGATCAAGCAGTACTTACATTAAAGAGTTACGAAGCACTTGCTAAAGTCGCAGATGGCCAAGCAACAAAGATAATTGTACCTTCAGATTTACAAGGTGTTGCTTCACTTACAACTACAGTTAGTGAATTATTAAAAGATAAGAAATAATCTTATCTTTTTTAGTACAAAAAAAATTTGACAAATATAAAAAAATGTGTATAATAATCACTCATAAAGAGGGGGTTATTGTATGAAAGAGATGACTATTTCTAAAAATACAGCTGCTAAAATGCTTTGTGATTATTATAAATGCTATTATTTTAATGAGGTTGATGTTAAAATTAAACCAAAAATAGAAAATAATGATTTATATATGATTGTTAAAATTATTTCAGTAGTAAATCATAAAAAAATTGTTGAAAAATATACTTTAAATCAAGGAGAAATATCAGATAAAATGACTGATTATATGGAAATGAATTATTGTAAAGCAGAAAGTATTACATTTGAACCATATTTCCATAATATAAACATAAAATATTTTGGTGAACTTGAAAACATTGATTCAATGAAACCATCAATTAATATGCAAAGAGTTTATTCATCATAAACTCTTTTTTCTAAACCTAAAGTTGAGTATAAATTTAGGCTTTTTTATTGCTTTTTTAGTATATTTTATATATAATTTTAATGTGGTGATTTTATGAAAATAGTACGTATTAGTGCAATATGGTGTACAAGTTGTATATTAACTACAAAAGATTTTAATCAAATAAAAGATAAATATAATGATATAGAATATATAGAATTAGACTATGATACTGATGATATAGATAAATATAATCCCGGAGATACATTACCAATTATTATAATATACAAAGATAATAAGGAAGTAACTAGGATAATTGGTGAAAAAAGATTTAAAGAAATAGATAAAGTAATAGAGGAATTGATATAATGAAGAAATTAAAAAAATTTTTATTAATATTTATACTTAGTTTTTGTTTTATAACAAATGTTAAAGCTAAAGATAATCAAGTTAATTTATATTTATTTTATTCTAAAACATGTCCACATTGTGCGAAAGAGCAAAAAAATTTAGAAAAAATAGAAAAAAAATATGATAATCTTATAATACATAAATATGAAATAAGTAAAAAAGAAAGTCAAGAATTATATTTATTAGTGGATGAATCTCTAAATGATAATAATAAATATATTCCATATACAATAATTGGAACTAATAGTTTAATTGGATATAATGATTATACAAAAGATAAAATAGAAGAATACATTAAAACATGTACATATTACGATTGTTATGATTTAGTTGGAGAAGTAAAAAAACAAAATAAATCATTAAAAGATGAGGTTAAAAAAGCTAAAGAATCATTAAAAAAACAAATAGCTAAAGATCCAAATAGAATTAAAAATAATGAAAATTATATGAAAGTACCTTTACTTGGTAAAATAAATGTTAAAGAGGTATCACTTCCTGTTATAGCTTTTTCAATAGGTTTAGTAGATGGATTTAATCCATGTGCTATGTGGGTATTAATATTCTTAATAAGTATGTTACTTGGTATGAAGAATCGTAAAAGAATGTGGATTATAGGATTAACTTTCTTATTTATATCAGGATTAATATATTTACTATTTATGATGGCATGGCTTGGTATATTCCAAAATTTAGGAAATGTTAGAATAGTTCAAATTTTAATATCTATAGTAGCAATTATAGGAGCATTAATTAATTTTAATAGCTTTAATAAAGAACGTAAGAAAGATGCAGGATGTCAAGTTGTAAATAAAGAAAAAAGAAAATCTATAATTAATAAAATTAAAAAATTTACAACAGAAAAAAGTTTATTTTTAGCATTACTAGGAGTTATATCACTAGCAATTTCCGTTAATATAGTAGAACTTGCTTGTACTGCAGGTTTACCAGCATTATTTACTCAAATATTAGTACTTAATAAATTAAGCACACCATTATATATGTTATACATGATAATATATATAATAGCTTATATGCTAGATGATATTATAGTATTTTCAATTGCAATGATTACATTAAAAATGACAGGTATTACTAATAAATATAATAAATATTCACACTTAATAGGTGGTATTATTATGTTAGTAATAGGACTATTAATGTTAATAAAACCAGAATGGATTATGATGAATTTCTAATCCTTTTTTTATAATAATATAGTATTTATATAAAATATTTGATACAATTAAAGAGGTGGTTATATGTTTGATAGATTAGAATTACTAATTGGAAATGAAAATATTAATAAAATAAAAAATACTAAAGTACTTTTAATTGGAATTGGTGGAGTAGGAGGTTATACTCTAGAAAGCTTAATTAGAAGTGGTATAGAACATATAACAATAGTAGATTATGATACAATTGATATTACTAATTTAAATAGACAAATAATTGCTTTAAATACAAATATAGGTAAATATAAAGTAGATGAATTTAAAACAAGAGTAAATAATATTAATCCTAATTGTGAAATAAATACCATAAAAGAAAAAATAGATACTAATAATTTTGATATATTAAATATTACAGATTATGATTATGTAATAGATGCTTGTGATTCATTGGATGTAAAATGTGAAATAATAAGAAAATGTCTAAATTATAATATAAAATTTATTTCTTGTATGGGTACTGGATATAAATTAGATCCTTCTAAATTAGAAATAATTGATATACGTAAAACTAGTTATGATAAAATAGCTAAAAGAATTAGAAAAATGGTAAAAGATGAAAGATTGAAAGGTAAAATAATGACAGTATGTAGTAAAGAAAGAGTTAATAAAACATCAAAAGTAATCGCATCTAATTCTTTTGTACCCGCTACTGCAGGTCTTCTTCTAACAAGTTATGTAATAAATGATATAGTAGGTGATATAAATGAGAGTAAGTAGTACATTAGTTAAATATGTTAAAAATATGTCTGGTAGTTTAGTCGCAATTGGAATAAAAGATACAGATATAATAAAAACAATTGAAAAAAATAACAAAATTACAATGTGTGATTTATTGAATTCTGTTTCAATTGGTAGTAAAACAACTGATAAAAAAAGAAGAAAAAAGAAATATGTTAAAAGTCTAAAAAAACAATATAAAAAAAATAATATTAATTATATGATTGTTAATGTAGATGAAGTAAGAAATATATTAAAAACCTTTATTAGAGATAGTATTTATATTAATAATAAAGAAATATATTATTTTTCTACAAAAAAGACTATATTAGAACGTATTGAAAGAAGATATCATAGATATACTAAAAAAACAGAAATAACTAAATATGAAGATGGATATATATTAAAAATAGATACAGAAAATGCTAAAAATAATTATTTTAAGGATAAATTATATTATATTAAAGATACATTAAGTAATCTAGCAGATTTAATTGCGGATATTTTAATAAGTTAATTTATTTTTAATGTGTTTTGTGATACAATGAATAAAGGTGATAAAAATGAAATCAAGAAGTGAATTAAGAGTAAGTATAATGACAATACTTTATCAAATAAATATGTATAAAAAAAATAAAATAGATTACAATGTAGATGATGTAATAAAAGAAGTAGTTGAAGTAGATAACGAATTTGTTAAAGAAACTGTTTATGGAATTATTACACATGAAAAAGATATTGATGAATTAGCAAATAAATATCTAGATGGATGGAATATAGATAGACTTGGTAATACAGATAAAGCAATATTAGAAATAGGCATATATGAGCTTATGTATACAGATACACCAAATATTGTATGTATTAATGAAGCAGTAGAATTATCTAAATCATATAGTGATGATTCAGTAAGAAAGATGATTAATGGAGTATTAGATAAAATACTTCACAATGAAATAAATGAATGATAAATATTTAACTATTTCAGCCATTACTAGATATTTAAAATATAAATTTGAACAAGATTCTAATTTAATGCAAGTATACATCAAAGGAGAAATATCAAACTTTAAAGCACACACAACAGGACATTATTATTTTTCACTAAAAGATGATACAAGTAAAATTAATGCGATTATGTTTAAAACAAATGCTTCTAAATTAAATTTTATTCCTAAAGAAGGAATGAAAGTATTAGTAACAGGAAGTATTAGAATATATGAAGCAACAGGTAATTATCAAATATATGTAACAGATATGATAGAAGATGGTGTTGGTAATTTATATATTGCTTTTGAAAAATTAAAAAAGAAATTACAAGCAGAAGGATTATTTGATTCTAAATATAAAAAACCATTACCTAAAATACCATCTAAAATAGGAATAGTAACAGCTTCAACAGGGGCAGCTATTAAAGATATTTTATCTACAATAGAAAGAAGATTTCCATTATGTGAAACATATTTATTTCCTTGTTTAGTACAAGGAGAAAATGCTCCAAAAGATATAGTAGAAAAAATAAAGCAGGCAGATAATTATAATTTAGATGTTCTAATAGTAGGTAGAGGTGGAGGATCATTTGAAGATTTAAATTGCTTTAATGATGAAGAAGTTGCAAGAACAATCTTTAATTGTAATACACCAGTAATAAGTGCTGTAGGACACGAAATAGATTTTACAATAGCGGATTATGTATCAGATATGCGTGCTCCAACACCTACAGGAGCTGCAGAAATGGCTGTACCAAATATGGTAGATTTAAAACATAATATTAAACAGTATAATATTAGATTAAATGAAGCAATGGCTAAAAAAGTTAATTATCTAAAATTATATATGGATAGTATTAAAAACTCATTTGTTATAAAAAATCCTAATATAATGTTTGAAAATAAAAAACAAACAATTGATTTACTAAATGAAAAATTAAATAGACTAATTATAGATAAATTAGAAAATAATAAAATAAAATTATTTCAATTTAAAAACAATTATATATTAAATAATCCAGAAAATTTATATAAAGATAAGAAAAAAGAATTAACTAATATAATTGAAAAATTAAAACTAGTTAATCCACTTAATATATTAGATAGAGGTTATACATTAACATACATAGATGATTCAGTAATAACATCTTCTAAGAAAATAAAAAAAGGAAGTATTATTAAAACTAAGTTTAATGATGGTTATGTTTTATCTAAAGTAGAAGAGGTGAACAAATGAAATTTGAAGAAAAAATAAAAGAATTAGAAAATATTATAAATGAACTAGAAAATGGAGAAATTGATTTAGAAGATTCAATTGAAAAATACACTAAAGCTATGAAACTTGTTAAAGAATGTGATGAACAATTAGGTAAAATAGAAGAAAAAGTTTCTAAAATAGTTTTAGAAAATGGAAAAACAGAAGATTTTAAAGTAGAAGAATAAAAACCAAAATAATTGGTTTTTTTTTTGTAAAAAAATAATTTATATGATATAATAAATATATGATAGGAAGTGTAGCAATGAAAAATAAAAAGGGTTTTACATTAATAGAATTATTAGCAGTAATAGTAATACTAGCAATTATCGCACTAATCGCAGTACCAATAGTACTTAATATGATAAGCAAAGCAAAAAAGAGTGCGGCTAGAACAAGTACTTTAGGATATGTAGATAGTATCGAATATTATGCAGGATTTCAAAATGTAAGTAATGATACGGGAATAACAGGATATAATGTACCACTACCTGAAATGACAGATGGTAAAGTTACATGTAAAAAAACAACATCAGGATGGAATACTGAATGTAGTACATTCTTTGAAGCGGTAGATGAAAAAGCAAAAGGTGATAAACCTAAAACCGCAACTATAGTTATATCTTCAAATGGTAAAGTATTAAGTGGAACATCTATGGTGTATAATGGATATACAGTTATTTTTGATGGAGAAGATGCTTATATTGGAGATAATTCAAATACTCCAGCAGAACCTACTACCAAAACAATTGAATTAAATAGTAATACTATAGGAACTGTTACTTCAAATACAAATCACGAATGGTTTGATGTTAGTGATGATATGATAAATTTAGGAATGTGGGAAAGTAGTGTAACTCCAAATGCTTATTATAAAGAAAAAATAGTAGTAACACAGTCAAGACCAGCTACTATTAAGGGAAAATTAGCATCATGGTATAATTGTGGTAGTCCAAACGCAAAATATCGTATAGGTTTTTCAACAACAAATGATGATAATAAAGACTCATTTACTGAATATAAAGATTTAAGTCAAACTTATAATAGTGCAGCTTCCAACTTTACTAGAAATGAATGTGATACATTTGCACAAGATTTTGAAGTAACAATTACAGAACCAGGTGAATACTATATTAAAGCTGTTTATTATATGTATAGTAGAAGCTGTAGTTCATATTCAAGATTGTACGATTTAAAAATAACACAATAAAATAGAGACTTTTGTCTCTATTTTTCTGCTTCTTCTAACATTTTTGTAATAAATATACCATATCCATTAGTAGGAGAATCAACAATAACATGATTAACCGCACCAATTATAAAATTATCTTGAATAATAGGTGAACCACTCATTCCTTGTACAATACCACCAGTTTTATTAAGTAATTCTTTATCAGTTATTTCAAATAATATATTTTTATTATTATTATCTTTTTTATTAATTCGTATTATATTTATATCATATTCTTTTATATTTTTATTATTTATAACAGTAAGTATTTTAGCTTTTCCTAATTTTATATTATCTGGATTAGCTACTTTATACTTATGTTTATTTGGAATAGTATCAGTATATTTGCCAAAAATACCATTTGTAGTATTTTTTTCAATAGTACCATTTATTTTATTTGAATCAAGAATGGCTTCTTTACTACCGGGATTACCACTAGAACTTCTATCAATACTAGTTACAGTACTTTCAAATATTTTACCATCTTTTACTTCTAAGATAATACCAGTATTTTTTTCAGCTACTTCATGACCAAGTGCTCCATATAATTTAGTATTTGGGTCTATAAAACTTAATGTACCAATTCCAGTTATATTATCTTTAACATATAGTCCTGTTTTAATAATACCATTTTCATTAATTAATTCTAATTTTATTGTATATTCTTTATTATCTCTTATATATGTAATATTTATATTATCATTATTATTTAATATTTCAGTCATATCTTCAATATTATTAATATTTTTATTATTAATTTTAGTAATAATATCTCCATTTTTTAAATTATTATTAATATTTTTACCATTAATAGAGTATTTACCAATAATTAATACACCTTTAGAATTAATAGAAATTCCTATATTTTCTCCGCCAGCAATAATGTAATTTGAATAAGCTAAGGTATTTATAGGTATAATAAATAATGTTAGAAACGTAATGAAGACTTTTTTAAATCTTTTAAAAAACATAAAATCATCTCCTAAAACAGACTACATTAATATTATTAACATTAAAAAAAAATAAATTCTATTGAATTTATTTTATTATATTACCAAGTATTCCATATGAAAATATACTCATTATAATACCTGCTAAAATAACACCTAAGAATGCAGCTAATAATGCTTTTTTCTTATCCATATTAATTAAAGCAGCTATTAAAGATCCAGTCCAAGCTCCAGTACCTGGAAGTGGAATTCCTACAAATAGAAGTAAACCAATAAATTCTTTTTTTTCTATTGAACCTTTTTTCTTATTTGCTTTATCTTCTAATTTATTAATAATTTTACTTAAAAATTTAGTTTTTCTTAATTTTTCAAATAATGGGGTAATAAACCATAGAATAAATGGTATTGGAAGTAGATTACCAATAAAACATATTATAAAACTTGAAAAGAAATTAAGTTTTAATAAAGAAGCTGCAATTAAACCTCCACGTAATTCAAGTATTGGCATTAAAGATATAATAAATATAACTAAATTTTTATTTAAACCACCAAATAAATCTATAAATGATTGAACTAAACCTTCTACCATATTCATTCTCCTAACAAGATAATTTTACATTAAATATATCATTTAGTCAATTATAAAACTAGACTAATTACTAAATAAGTGTTATAATTAATTAGTTATTTTATATTAAAAAGAAAGGAGAAATTATGAGTAAAATTAAAATATTTAGTTTAGGTGGACTAAACGAAAATGGTAAAAATATGTATATTGTTGATATTGATAAAGATATTTTTGTAATGGATGCTGGATTAAAGTATGCAGATGATAAAATGCTTGGAATTGACTATATAATACCTAATTATGATTTCTTAAAAGAAAATAAAGATAGAATTAAAGGTATATTTATATCTCATGGACATGATGGTCAAATGGGTGCTATTCCAAATATACTAGCAGAAATACCAGAATTAAATGTTTATGGTACACAATTTACAATTGATATATTAAAACAAGAATTAAAAGAAAATAATATAGAACATGCTAATTTACATGTTATAGAGCCTCATAAGAATTTAACGTTTGGAAATATTAATGTTTTTCCAATAAGTGTTACACATTCAGTACCTGGGAGTTTATGTTATGTAATAGATACTGATGATGGGGCAATTGTATATACAGGAAATTTTGTATTTGATCAAAAAATGAGAGGACCTTATAAAACAGATATAGGTAAACTAGCATATGTTGGTAAAAAAGGTGTTTTATGTTTAATGAGTGAATCTTTATATGCTGGAAATAAAGGATATACATCACCCAATAATAGAATAACACCAATAGTTTCAAAAATGTTAGATCAAAATGAAGGTAGAATAATATTTAATATATCACAAACACAATTCTATAGAATACAAGAATTATTAGATGAAATAATGAAAACAGAAAGAAAAATTGTGATTCTTGGTAAAAGACTAGAAAATATGATATATAATGCAATTGATATGAAATATATCACATTTGATAAAAATAGAATAGGAACAATAAAAAATATTAATGATTCTGATGTTGTAGTTATTGTATCTGATGAAAGAGAAAGACCATATTCTAATATATCAAGAATTATAAAAGGATATGATAAATTCTTAAAGATAAATAGTGAAGATACAGTAATATTTGCTTCACCAGTATATGATGGTATGGAAAAAAGAGCTACTAGAGTATATGATGATGTCGCAAAAATTGGATCAAATTTAATAATAGTTCCAAATAGTTGTTTATCAAATCATGCATCTAGTGAAGATTTAATGATGATGATTAATTTAATGAATCCAAAATACTATTTTCCAGTAATTGGAGAATATCGTCATCAAGTAGAAAACTCTAATAATGCAAAAATATTAGGATATACAGATGAAAATATTATTTTAAAATTAAATGGAATGGTTACTAAATTTGTAGATGGCAAATTAGTACCATCTGATGAAATGATAAATGTAGATGATATTTTAATAGATGGTAATACTGTTGGAGATATTGGTGAAGTAGTTGTTAAAGATAGAGAATTACTTGCTGATAATGGAGTAGTATTAGTAAGTGCAACAATAGATAAAACATCTAAAAAGATACTTGCTGGTCCAGAAATATTAACTAGAGGATTTATCTATGTAAAAAATAATATTGATGTTATAAAAGAAGCTCAAAAAATATCGTTAGAAGTAATAAATGAAAACATTAAACAAAATTATGTAGAATTTAGTAAAATAAAAACTTCTATAAGAGATAGACTAGGAAAATATCTATATAAAGAAACTGAATGTAGACCTATGATACTAATAGTAATACAAGAAGTATAAAAATAATAAAATATAATAAATAAGCCTTGAATTATAATAAAAAATTTGTTATAATCATTATGGCTTTTTCAAAAAAACACACATTATTGATTTATATGCCTAGTGCCATATGGTGGTGTATAAAGTTGAGATAATGGAGGAAATAACAAAAGGAGGAATTAAAATGGCAGTAGTGTCAATGAATTTATTATTAGAAACAGGTGTTCACTTTGGTCATCAAACTAAAAGATGGAACCCTAAAATGAAAGAGTATATTTTTACATCTAGAGATGATATTTATATTATCGATTTACAAAAAACAGCTAAAAAAATCGAAGAAGCTTATACAGCTTTAAATAAAATAGCTGCTAATGGTGGAAAGGTTTTATTTGTTGGAACTAGAAAACAAGCTAGTGAAGCAATAACTGAAGAAGCTATCAGATCTAATTCTTATTATGTAGCTGAAAGATGGTTAGGTGGAACTTTAACTAACTTCAGAACAATAAGAAGAAGAATTAAAAGATTAGAAGAAATCGAAAAAATGGAAAAAGATGGTACATTTGATTTATTACCTAAAAAAGAAGTAATTGGAATCAAAAAAGAATACGAAAAATTAAATAAAATCTTATGTGGTATTCGTGATATGGTTAAATTACCTGATGCTTTATTTATTGTAGACCCTTCAAAAGAAGAAATCGCAATAAGAGAAGCAAGAAAATTAAATATTCCAGTATTTGGTATTGTAGATACAAACTGTGATCCAGATATGGTTGATTATGTTATTCCAGGAAATGATGATGCAATTCGTGCTGTTAAATTAATTACAGGTGTTATGGCAAACGCAATTGTTGAAGCAAATGGAGGAAAAATAGTTGACTATGTTAGAGAAGGAGACAAAAAAGACGTTAACATCATGGAAAAAGCTCTAGAAACAGTTAAGAAAAAAGAAGAAAGAAAACCATCAGATAAAAAAGATTTCAAAAAACCAGTTAAAAAAGAAGAAAAAGATGTAAAAGAAACTAAAAAAGCTGAAGCAAAAGAAGAAAAAACTGAAGCTAAATCAAAAAAATCTGAAAAAGCTGTTGATTTAAATACACTTACAGTTTCTGAACTTCGTGATATGGCTAAAGCAAAAGAAGTTAAAGGATACTCAACAATGAAAAAAGCAGAGCTTATTGAAGCTTTAAATAAATAAGATGATTTTATATCATCTTTCTTTAGGAAAGGAAGAATAAAATATGATTAGTGCTAGTCTAGTTAAAGAACTAAGAGAAAAAACTGGTGCAGGTATGCTTGATTGTAAAAAGGCATTAGAAGCTAACAATGGAGATATCAATGCATCAATAGATTGGTTAAGAGAAAAAGGTATTTCTAAAGCTGCTAAAAAAGCTGATAGAATTGCTGCTGAAGGATTAGCTGCAATTAAAATAGAAGGAAATAAAGCAGCTATTGTTGAAGTTAACTCTGAAACTGATTTCGTTGCTAAAAATGAAGAATTTGTTTCATTAGTAAATGAAATATTAAATGCTGTTATTAATGCAAATGTAGATACTGTTGAAGAAGCCTTAAATTTATCTACATCAGAAGGAACTATTAATGATTTAATAGTTGCTAAAACAGCAAAAATTGGAGAAAAATTATCATTTAGAAGATTTAAAGTTGTTGAAAAACAAGACAATGAAACATTTGGTGAATATATTCATATGGGTGGTAAAATTGCAGTACTTACAATAGTTAGTGATGTAGATGAATCTGTAGCTAAAGATGTAGCAATGCATGCTGCAGCTATGAGACCATCATATGTTAGAACAACTGATGTTCCAGCTGAAGAAGTTGAAAAAGAAAAAGAAATATTAACTGAACAAGCTATGAACGAAGGAAAACCAAAAGAAATAGCTGAAAAAATGGTAATGGGAAGAATCCAAAAATTCTATAAAGAAATCTGCTTAGAAGAACAACCATTCGTAAAAGACGGAGATATCAATGTTAAAACATTTGTTAAAAACAATGGTGGAGAAATCAAAGATATGATTCGTTTCGAAGTTGGAGAAGGAATGGAAAAAAGAGAAGAAAACTTTGCAGAAGAAGTTGCTAAACAAATGGGTAATTAATTTATCCATTTTTTTAATTATTATGTTATAATATTCTTGTAAGGAGAGATTATATGAAAAAACATGGTTATTTAATCGCATTACTTGTAATGGTAATATCTTTATTAATCGCAGCTTTTATTTCACTTATATTAATGAAGCCTGTAAAAAAACAATCAAAAAACACTAAAAAAGAAAATAAAATACAAACAAAAAAAACATATGAAGAATTATTAGATTATTTATATAGTGATTGTACTATAAATATTAATGATTATCTAAATTTAGATAAAATGAGTAATGAAACAAAAATAAATACTACTATATTAAATATGGATTTTGAAGAAATAAAAGTTGATAATAATGATGAAATAGATATGACGGGATGTACAAAAGATGGTAATGAAATTATATCTAGTAATTATGTTATTCTAGATACAAGTAATTTATCAGAAGGTAATTTATTCTTTTCTGAAAGTCGTGTTGAAAAAGAAGCAAAAGAAATATTTGGTAAAGATACAATTATTAATCATCAAACTACAAAAGATGTTTTCTATGATAAAACCGCACATGCATATATTTTACCAGGGCATGGTTGTGATAATTATAATTATGATTGGTTTCAAACAATATATAATACAAAAAAAGAAAATAATAAATTATATATAGATGTAGTTGTTGGTTCATTAATTGATTTAACAACAGAATCAAAAACTAAAATATGTAATGATTACAAATCAGATGAATGTATTTTACTATCAGATTTAGATAAAAAATACCATATAGAAGAAGATAAAGATCATCAATTTGTTAATTATGAACAATATGCTTTAGATAATAAAGATAAATTTGCTAAATATAGATATACATTTGAAAAAGAAGATAGTAATTATGTAATTAAAAAATTAGAAAAAATAACTAATAGTAATGATTTATTTTATATACAAAAGGGAAATGAATATAAAGTGTCATCAGATGATGTAAATATATCATTTTCATATCCTTTAATTAATTCCAAAACAGAAAGTGTTACTAAAATTAATGATGAAATAAAAAATTTATATACTAAACAAGAAAAAAATGTATTATATAATCCATCTAAAGACGATGACTGTACATGTATAATTGTAGATGGAAAAGAAAAATGTGGTAGATCAGTTAATGGTTATAATTATGATATTATTGAAACAAATACAATTTTAAATATTAAAATTAATGAATTAATTATTAAATCATGTGGATCAGGTAGTAGTGAACTAACTAAAAGCTATTTTATATCAAAAAATACAAAAAAAGCTTTAACTAATAGTGAAATATTAAAAGAATTTAAATATGAAGATAATAAGCTAATTGAAGCTTATAATACATACTTAGAAGAATTAAAAACTAAACATAAAGATGTTTTTGATGAATATAAAAATATTAAAAGTATTGATGAATTAACACTTATTCTTATAAAAGATAACAATACTATAAAATTAGGAGTTAGTGGACCTGGATATGGAAATGGAATAAAATTTGATTTAGTATTTGATGGAAGCAAAATAATTGGGTTTGATGACGATGAAATAGAATAAAAAATAGATTAATTCTATTTTTTTCTTGTTTAAAATAATATAATAATATATAATAGTAATAGGAAAGAGGTAAAGTATGGACGATATTATAATGGAAACAGAATTAAAAATGCAAAATTCAATAGAAAGTATGGAAAAAAGATTAACTAATATTAGAGCTGGTAGAGCAAATCCTGCAATATTAGATTCAGTAATGGTTAATTATTATGGAGTAGATACTCCTTTAAAACAACTTGCTAGTATTTCAGTACCAGAAGCAAGAATGTTACAAATTAAACCATTTGATAAAAGTTGTTTAGGACCTATTGAAAAATCAATATATGAATCAAATATAGGATTAACACCTAATAATAATGGAGAAGTAATAATTCTTAATATTCCAGCATTAACAGAAGAAACAAGACGTGACTATGTTAAACAAGCAAAAACTATAGGTGAAGAATGTAAAATTGCTTTAAGAAATGTTAGACAAGATGCTAATAATGATATAAAACGTGCTGAACTTCCAGAAGATGAAGTAAAAGTAGGTCAAGATGAAGTACAAGAATTAATAAACAAATATAATAAAATAGTAGATGAAAAAATAAAAGAAAAAGAAAATGAATTAATGACTGTATAAAAAAATAAGACTAAATAGTAATTTAGTCTTTTCTTTTTATAATAATAGTGCTATAATATCAAACCACGGAGGTTAATTATGGATATAAAGACATTAGATTTATCATCAAGAAAATCGATGATTAATATTTACAAAGAAATGAAAACAATATGTAAAAATTATAGTTGTGAATTCTGTGATGTATGTGAATTAGGAGAATTTTATAAATCATCTAATGAAGGTGTTGAAGGATTCAATGATTATCAAAGACAAATGAAAGACTATAATAATTTACAATCAAAATCTTTATAAATAAAATTAAAGAAAACTTATAAAAGTTTTCTTTTTTTGCAGGAATTTGCCATATGAGTGTAGTACCATATAAGTAGGAGATGTTTTTGGGAAAGGAGAGATATGATAAATTTAAAAGAAATAATTAAAAAATATTTAAACTATATATTAATAGTAATTATAGTTTTATTAATAATAATTATTGGGTTTCTATATAGTAATAGTGTTACCAATAAAGTAGAAAAAGAAGAAATTAAAGAAGATATAAAAGAAGTAGAAAAAGATAATGGAATAAAAAGAGTATATGTAGATATTAAAGGAGAAGTAATTAATCCAGATGTTTATGAATTAAATGAAGATGAAAGAATAATAGATGTAATAAAAAAAGCTGGAGGATTAACAGAAAAGGCCAATATTAATTACTTAAATTTAAGTAAAAAAGTTAAAGATGAAATGGTTATAATTATTTATAGTGATGATGAAATAAAGGAATATGAAAAAAATTTAAAAGAATCATCTAAACCAAAAGAAATAATAAAATATGAAATAATAGAAAAAGAAATACCTTGTCCTAATATATCCAATGAAGCATGTATTAATAAAAAAGAAGAAAGTAGTGATATAAATAATGAAGAAATAATTGATAATGAAGATAAAACTACTTTAATTAATCTTAATACAGCATCAAAAGAAGAATTATTAACTTTAACAGGAATAGGAGAATCTAAAGCAGAACAAATAATTGATTATAGAAATAATAATAAATTTAAAACTATTGAAGATATAAAAAATATTAAAGGAATAGGAGATTCCCTATTTGAAAAAATTAAAGATAGTATTACTGTTTAGTTTTATAGTGTTTTTTTATGTGTTA
Source organism: uncultured Bacillota bacterium (assembly GCA_900313725.1). Classification (GTDB taxonomy): domain Bacteria; phylum Bacillota_I; class Bacilli_A; order RF39; family UBA660; genus OMSK01. The sequence goes on from OMSK01000036.1 coordinate 15,386, forward strand.
ATTATTACACATAAAAACCATTTTAAGACTAAATATTTTGATGAAAAAATAATAAATGGATATATAAATTATATCAAAGAAAATAATGGTAAAACTAAAATTGAATTAATTGGAAAAGAAAAAATTATAGTTAATTATAAAGATAAAATTAATTATAAGTTAGGAGATTATATAGAAGTTTATGGTACCTTAAGTACACCAAGTAACAATACTAATTTTAATTTATTTAATTATAATAAATATTTAAAAAGTAAGAAAATATATCATATATTTAATGCTGATAAGATAATTAAGATAAAATCTAATAATAAAATAAGATATAAAATTAAAAATAAAATAATTAAAAGATTAAAAAAAATTAATAATAAATATTTGTATACTTTTATATTAGGTGATAGTAATTATTTAGATGATAATATTAAACTATCATTTAGAAATAATGGTATAAGTCATTTATTTGCGGTATCAGGTATGCATATTACATTACTTAGTATGTTATTACTAAAAATACTAAGTAAAATAAAAAATAAATATATAATTAATTTAACCCTTTTTTCTTTTCTTCTTTTTTATATGTTTTTAACTAATTTTACACCATCTGTTATACGAGCAACCTTTCTTTTTATATCACTATCAATTAATAAATTATTTAACTTAAAATTAAATCCATTGATATGTATTTTATTAATTCTAGATATTATGCTTATATATAATCCTTATTATATTTATAATATTGGTTTTATATTAAGTTTCTTAGTAAGTATATCACTAATATTATTTGGTAAAATATCTAATAATTATCATAACTATTTTATAAAAATATTAATGACATCAATAATATCATTTTTAATAAGTATTCCTGTAGTAATAAACAATAATTATGAAATTAATCTACTAACACCATTTATTAATGTAATATTTGTACCATTAATATCAGTAATAATATTTCCTCTTTCTTTACTAACATTTATTATACCTATATTCAATACAATACTTAATATATTAATAAATATATTTGAATATTTATCATTATTAGTAGATAAAATTGATATGTTTATGATTACATTAAAAAAAATAGATATTATTTATTTTATATTTTATTATTTATTAATACTATTTGTAATAAAAAAATTACTAAGTAAGAATCATAAATATTTATTATTAATAATAATTGCATTATTAATTCATAATAATATAAATTATTTGAACTATAATACATTTATTACTATGTTAGATGTAGGACAGGGTGATTCTATTTTAATAGAATTACCACATAATAATAATATTTTAATTGATACTGGTGGTAATTATCGTTATGATTTATCTAGTAATGTAATTATTCCATATTTAAAAAGTAGGGGAATAAATAAATTAAAATATTTAATACTTACACATGGAGACTTTGACCATATAGGAGAAGCTATCAATTTAGTTAATAGAATAAAAGTAAGTAAAGTTATATTTAATTGTGGCAAATATAATAGTTTAGAAAAAAAATTAATAAAAGTATTAAATAAAAAACATATTAAGTATGATACATGTATAAATCAGCTAGATAATATGACTTTTTTACAAACAAAAGATTTTGGTAATGAAAATGATAATAGTAATGTTATTTATATGAAAATAAACGGATATAAATTTGTATTTACAGGTGATGCATCAATAACTACAGAAACAGAAATAATAAAAAAATATAGTATAGAAGATATAGATGTATTAAAAGTAGGACATCATGGAAGTAGAACTAGCTCAGGTATTAATTTTATAAAGAAAATGAATCCTAAATATTCACTTATTTCAGTAGGACTTAATAATAAATTTAAACATCCTAATAAAGAAGCATTAGATAATCTAAGTGATTCTAAAATTTATAGAACAGATCAAGATGGAAGTATTATGTTTAAGATAAATAATAATAAATTAAATATAGAGACATGTAGTCCGTAGGAAGGAAGATGATAAAATGAATGAAATAAAAGAATATACAGAAAAAATATTTGAAGATATTAAACATATAGATGAAAATGGTAATGAATATTGGCTAGCAAGAGAATTAGGGAAAATATTAGAATATGGTGAATATAGAAAGTTTTTGCCCTCAATAAAAAAAGCGATGATTTCCTGTGAAAAGAGTGGTCAAAATGTCAAGAACCATTTCGCCCAAATGGACGTAATGGTGGATATAGGTTCAAATGCAAAAAGAAAGTTAAAAGATTATAAATTAACTAGATATGCATGTTATTTAATAGTTCAAAACTCTGATTCGTCAAAACCAGTAGTGGCTCTTGGACAAACTTATTTTGCCATTCAAACAAGAAAACAGGAACTATCTGAAAAAGAATATAATGAACTTACCGAAGATGAGAAAAGATTTTATCAAAGAGATTTAACAAGAAAAGGTAATTATTCTTTGAATATTGCAGCTAGAAATGCAGGGGTTAAGAATTTTGATAGATTTCATAATAGTGGCTATAGGGGTTTATATAATGGAGAGACTGCAAATGATATTGCTAAAAGAAAGAAACTTAGATAATGCCAGAAGATTTATCTACACCAGAAAAGAGTTTAAAAGAAATAGAAAAGGAGATAAAAAAATTAAAAGAATAGATAAAAATTATGATATAATTTAAATGGTGATAATTATGAATAAGAAAAATGTATTAGTCTTATTTATATATTCCTTTTTAAATAGTTTTTTATTATATAG
>OMSK01000044.1 GCA_900313725.1 uncultured Bacillota bacterium
TAAAATAAAAGATATTTTAAAAGAAGTTGGTCTATATGATCATAGAAGAAAATATCCATATCAAATGAGTGGTGGACAAATGCAAAGAGTAGCAATTGCTAGAGCTTTAGTTAAAAATCCTAAAGTATTATTTTGTGATGAACCAACTGGAGCATTAGATGAAGAAACTGGTAAAAATGTACTTAACTTGCTTCAAAAAATTAATAAAAAATATAATACAACAATGATTATAGTAACTCATAATCCATCTATTGCTGATATGGCAAATACAGTAATAAAGATGAATAGTGGAGAAATAAAAGAAATAATCAAAAACAAAGAAATAAAAGATGCATCAGAATTGAGGTGGGCATAATGAAGTTATTATTATTAAATGCCTTTAAAGGATTAAAAAAGAAAAAAATCCAAATGTTAGGTATAGTATTTTTAGTTCTTTTATCAACTGCTGTATATACAGGTATGAATAGTGCAATAGATAGATTAGAGGATAAATACTATAGTTATCTAGATGAACAAAATGTTGAAGATATTACAGTAGGAGTTAATATAGATTTAACAAAAGATTTTAAACCTAGTGATGTAGATGAAATGTTAAAGACTAGTTTAAAAAATGCTACAGAAGAAGAAAAACAAGTTATTTATGCATATAGAGAATTTGTAAAAAATCCTAACTTTGATGTAAATATTATTTATTCTACATTAGCAATTTTAAATAAATATAATGCATTAGAACCTTATGAAATGGCCAAGATAGAAAAATATACTAAATCAAATGATTTCTATTACGAAAAAGAATATTCTAAAACAGTTCAAAATGGTAAACACTTAATAAAAGTATTACCTTATAATAAATCAAAAAAATTAAATAAACCATATGTAATTGAAGGAAGACTTCCAAAAAATGATAAAGAAATTACAATGATGCCTAAATCTGCTAAAAAGAATAATTTAAAAATAGGTGATACATATAAAATTAATGGTGTTAAATATAAAATTGTTGGTTTTACATATGCACCAGATTATATTTATCCACTAGTATCTCTTTCAATGCCTATATTTGATGAAAAAAATAACAATGTTATTTATGTATATCAAGATAACTATAATAATATAGTAGGTATTAATGAAAACAGTTATTCAATAAGATATAATTTTAATCCAGATAGAAGATTTAAAATATCAGCTTCAGCATCATCTAATTCAGATGAAAAAACAGAAAAATCATCAGGTCCAAATTATGCAGATCCAGTATTTAAAATCTTTAATAATAAAGATGATATAGTTATGGATATGAGTACAATACTTAGAATTACTCGTATTGGAGAATTACAACTTGAATTCTGGTCAGATAGATTATTTGCTGAATACTTCTTATATTTATTACTAGGTATATCTGTAATAATAATAATTATTATTACTAAGAAAAGAATTGAAGATGAAAGATTACAAATTGGTGTATTAAAATCACTTGGTTATAATAAATTTAGTATAGCAGCAAGTTATTTAGTATATCCAATAATTGGATCTATTATAGGTGGTATTATAGGATTCTTAATTGGAAATGTAATATCAGAACCAATCGCAACTATTTTAAGAAGCTATTATGCAGTACCACTTTCTAATTATAGTATTAATATGAAGTATTTGGTTTCATCTATACTTACACCAACAATAGTACTTTCATTATTAAGTTATATTATTGCTTTAATAATGTTAAGAAAAAAACCATTACAACTTTTAAGAGAAGGATCAAATTTAAAAGTAAATTTATTCTCTAAATTAGTTAATAAAATAACAAAACCATTACCATTTAATCAAAGATTTAAATATTCATTAGCGTTCCGTTCAATGGGTAAATTATTTATAGTTACAATTACATCATTCCTAACAGGATTACTTTTAACATTAATATTAATAGGTATGAATATATTTAATAATGTTATTGATAAAACATTTGGTGGATTAGATTATAAATATATGGCATTCTCAAATGGATTTAATCAAATACCAGGTGATGATAATAAATCAGATTATTTAATTAATTTAACAATGGGATTAAATTCTGTTGAACATAAAGATGGTAAAGTTAAAAAATATAAAGAAGATGAACAAACATTTACTATTAATGGTATTGATACAGATAGTAAATATATTAAAATATTAAATAAAAAAGAAAAAGATATTAAATCTAAATTAAAAGATAAAAATGGGGCTATTGTAAGTAGAAATATTAAGGAAAATTTAAAAATAGATATTGGCGATACGTTTACAGTAAAACATGAAGACTTAGAAGTTTCTTATAAAGTAATTGATATTTCTGAAGAAGTAATGGGATTTGGAGCTTATGTTAATAGAGAAGGGCTTAATGAAAAAATAGGTATACCTAAAGATTCATATTCAACTGTATATTCAACTAATGAAAAATATAGTGAAATGTCAAAATTACCAAAAGAAGAAGCTGAAAAAATTGTATATTTAATGAATCTAGAAGATTTAAAAGAAAATATTGAAGTTCAAATGGATAGATTTAATGGTAGTGTATATATAATTATTCTATTTGCTTCAGTAATGGCTTTAATAATCATTATGGTAATAGCAAATATCGTAGTTGAAGAAAATAAGAAAACTATTTCATTAATGAAAGTACTAGGATATGAAAATAAACGTATATCTAAAGTAATACTTAATATTTATACACCATTCATTGTTATCGCTTATTTACTTTCAATTCCAGTAATGATTCAAATACTTAAAGCAATTATGAAAGCATTAATGGGTGATACAGAAATGGCTATTCCAATAGAAGCAGATCCTGTTGCTTTAGGAATAGGTCTAGTTGGACTTTTAGTAGCATACTATTTAGCACTCGCATTCTCTAAACGTGTATTAAATAAAATTCCTTTAGCTATAGCTTTAAAAAGAGAGTAGGTATAATATGAATTTAATTGAAATTAAAAAAGTTTATAAAGTATATAAATCAGGTAAATTAAAAACAACAGTTTTAAATAATATTAATCTTGATATTAAAAAAGGTGAAATTCTTGTAATATTAGGTCCATCTGGATCTGGTAAAACAACTATGTTAAATGTTATATCAGGATTAGATAAAATAACTAAAGGAACAATTAAATATAATGGAAAAGTTATATCTAAATATAGAGATGCGAAAATGACTAAATTTAGAAAGAAAAACTTAGGTTTTATCTTTCAAACATATAATCTACTTGAACACTTAAATGTTTATGAAAATGTTTTAGTTGGAGCAAGTTTAGGAAAGACAAAAGCAGATGTTGATAGAATTATTGATACAGTTGGCCTTACTAAACATAAGAAAAAATATATGCATGAACTATCAGGTGGAGAACAACAAAGAGTTAGTATTGCAAGAGCTTTAGCTAAACTACCAGAAGTAATGTTTTGTGATGAACCTACAGGAGCACTTGATGAAAAAACTGGTAAGGTAGTACTAGAATCATTAGTAGAAGCAAATGAAAAAATAGGAACTACTATGATTATAGTTACACATAACCCAGGTATTGCTTTAATAGGTGATAGAATCATAAAAATGAATAGTGGTAAAATAGTAGAAGAAATAATTAATGAAAAAAGAACTAATCCAAAAGATATTCCTTGGGGATAGTTCTTTTTTATTGACATTATAAATAAAAAATGTATAATATTCATTACGAAAAAGGGGGAATCCTTATGAAGAAAAAAAAACTTGAAAAAATAACTGACGAAATAATCGATTTTGAAACAATTGAGGATATGGAAGAAGAAATATTATGTGAATATCCAAAACTTGATAGAGAAGAAATAAATATGATAATTATAAATGCTTTAAATCAAAAAGCTATTGATGATAAATATGATTATAGATTCGATTTGTATGATAAATTACATGATTATGATAAATTATTAGAAACTGATGATAAATTTAATCCATTAGAAGATTCTTTAATAGATTTATTTAAAATAATAAAAAGAAAAAGATTATTAAGAGAAGAATTAAGTGAACAAGGATTAAATATGAGAAAATTAAAAAAAGAAAGAAATGAAATAGAAAAAGAAATAAATTTAATTGAAAGTGAAATAAAAGATTATGAAGAAAGAAGTGTAATACAAGATCTAATTGATGATTTTTTAGAATCTGAATCTGAAATAGATACAATTGAAGATGATAATATTAAGGTTAAGAAAAAAAAGAAAAAGAAAGATAAAAAGAAATAACCAAATAGATTTATATTAAAAAAAACACTTGATTAAAAGATGTTTTTATACTATACTATTAATAGTTTAAAAAGCGAGGAAGAAGAGTAGTAATAATAAATTTATACAAAGAGAAGAAGTGGTTGGTGAAAACTTCTTATAAAGATATTATGAACTTGCTTTGGAGCTTTATCGTTAATCGCGTTAAGATAATAAGCATAAAGTATTATGGAA
>OMSK01000033.1 GCA_900313725.1 uncultured Bacillota bacterium
AATATGCTCAAAAAGGGAGCATGTGGCAGTGGTAAAAAATATAAGCAATGTTGTGGTAAATAATCTCGTAAAGCCCGATAAATAAAGGGTTTGCGAGATTTTTCTTTGTTCTAAATAGTTGTAAAAATTGTAAAAAATACAACACTATCTACACTTTATCTACACAGCTTTTGTAAAAAATGGTGTTCGTGAAATAGTAATATTACGATGTAATTAAATATTAAAATGTATGGTATAATAATTATATAGGAAGTGATTAACTATGGATATTAGGAGAGCAACAATAACTGATTTAGAAGATATTCGAAAATTAAATAATCAGTTATTTAAATTGGAAAAAGAAAAATATGATCCAACATTAGTAGAAAATTGGCCTCTTTCTGAAGATGGAGAAAAATACTTTACAGATTTAATTAATGATAACTATGTAATAATAGCAGTTGAAAATGATAATGTGATTGGATATCTTGCCGGTAGTATAGAAGAAAAAGGATCATATGAATTAATCCAATATGCTGAATTAAATAATATGTTAGTTACTGATGAATGCCGTGGTAAAGGTGTAGGAAAACAATTGATTAATCATTTTAAAGAATATTGTAAGAGTAAAGGAATATATAACATTAAAGTTGTTGCTAGTTATAAAAATAAAGATGCAATTAACTTTTATCATAAGAACGGATTCAATGATTTTAATTTAACATTGACAATGAATATTGAAAAATAAAATAATCGGAATATTAAGATATTTCGATATGTTATATATTAAAAAAAACTACACATTTATCTACACTTTAATAAAAAATTGTAAAATATTTCAAAATGTTTTCACTTTGTTTTCAAAACAATGAAAAAGTTACCAAAATAGTTGAGAATACTTATAAAATAAAGACATTCTCAATGAAAATAAATCATAAAAATTTCTTAAAAAAATATGATTCTTTTTTAATTATTTATTTAAATAAAATTTATTATGATATAATAATTATATAAGATGATGATGAATTTACTTATATTGGGAGGGTTAATGATGAAAAAATATTATAAGTTCGGTGAGATACTTTTAGCATTGAGAGAAGAATATAGAGAGTGTAAACATTTATTAGATGAATTAAATAAATATATAAATGTAGAATCGGATATTAATAATTTTTATTTTACTGGATTGCTTCTAGATAATGATGAGGTAGACGGTTTGAAAAATAGAAGAAATAGAAGAATAAGATTATATGTACAAAAAAGTTATCATGATATTCTTAAAAAGATTCAATACTTAAAATATGGTTGGTATTGTCAATTCTTGTATAGCGCATTTTTTAATGTAGAAAAAGAAGAAAATGGTTTATATGGACTTAAATATTATGACATATTTACACCTGTCGATGGAAGAAAATATATACCAGAAGTTCAAATAGTTGAACAAGAAAAATTTTCTGAACTTATTGATGAATTATTCTCTTCTGATTTAATGCGATTAAAAAGAGGTCATTTTAACAATAATCATGATAGAATATCATTAAATTTTGATAGAGCCCGCATTTATACAACATTAGGAGATGAATCATTTGTAGAATGGAATGGTATTAATGATAGTTTTAATTATTTAATAACAAGACATAATAGTCCTGCTTTAATAAAAGATATTTTTTCTTTAGAAATACCAGCAGATAAAATTTCACCAGATTGGTTAAAATTATTAGAAAAGCATGAAAATGTTTTTGATAAAGATTTATTATTTGATGTAGATATAAATGCCCATTCAAGAAAAGGAATTTTACAAGTTTCTGATATAGAAAGAAAAAGTCACATTAATCTTGTTAAATTATTAAAAAAATAACTATTAAATAAGTTAATATGATACAATAAATAAAGAGGTGTAAATATGAAATTATTATTAATATGTAGTAAACAATTTTATTCAAAAATAGAAGAAATAAAAAGTGAGCTAGAAAATAATCAAATTGAAATATTCCTACCAAATTGTTATGATGCTCCTACTACAGAAGACGAAATGAGAAAACTAGGACCAGAAGCGCATAGAGATTTTAAATCAAGAATGTTCAAACAAAGTGAAGAAACAATAAAAAATATGGATGCTGTATTAGTATTAAATTATGATAAAAATAAAAATGGAATAATATATAAAAACTATATTGGAGGAGCAACATTCTTAGAAATGTATGAAGCATTTAGATATGGCAAAAAAATATATTTAATGAATGATATACCAGAAGGAATATTATTTGATGAAATAGATGGATTTGATCCAATGGTTATAAATGGTGATTTAAATTTAATAAAAAATAATAAAAGTAAATTATTAAGTAAAAAAGCGGTTAAATTATAAATCGTTTTTTTTACTTTACAATTATTTACAATTGAAATTTAAATAATTTAATATATTAATATTATAATAAATATATGTATGCTATAATGATAGTAATAGTAGAGGTGGCTTTATGAAGAAAGTATTAAAAAACATATCGAGAGTATTATTCTCATTATTACTAATAGTTAGTATATTTGGTGCATTTAATGTATTAGCTGAAGAAGTAATATTTAAAATAATTAATATTAGTGTTAAAGAAAAGTCTAATGGAGTGACAGTTAATGATGTTTCTTTATCAGGAGGATCAATAGTCAATGATATAGTATTTACCGATAAAGATGATTATATTACATACAATATTACTTTTAAAAATAATACATCCGATAAATATAAGATATTATCAATAACAGATGATAATGATTCAGAGTATCTTGATTACACATATGATGATTTAAGCAATACAGAATTAAATGGTGGAGATGAGAAAACATTTAATTTAACAATTACATATAAACAAGAAACAAATAACTTAACAATATCAGATAAAGCAGTTAGCTTAACTTTAACATATGAAAAAGAAGATGGGACAACAGGAACAGAAACTATAACAAATCCTGATAATAATACTACGACTGGTGAAGTAAAAGGAGCAACAGAGAATATAACAAATCCAAAAACTGGAGATAATGTAACAATATATATAATACTTGGAATTATTTCATTAGTAGGATTAGTTGTTACTACAGTTAGTAAAAAACATTTATCTAAAAGTTTAATGACAATCGCATTAGTAAGTTCTATTATCTTACCATTAGGAGTAAGAGCTGATAGTGATAAATTTATAATTAAATTTAATAATAATATTACAAAGGTAGCCCCACCTTATACAATATTATCTGGTGACATAAATACAAGAGGTTCTATAATTGATATTGCTGGTGAGCGATTTGAACTAATTAAGAATTATGGCAATAAAGTTACAATGTTAGCTGTTAATCCATTGAATGTAGGTCCAAATCAAATAGATAATGATAAAAAAGGGCTTCAAGATGATTTATCTACTGGTAATTATTATTCTGGAAAGATAGCTTTCTCAGATAGTACATATTGGTTAGAAGGAGGTAATCTTAAAGATGATTATGCATCTTCTAACTACGTTTATGATGAAAATTCAAATTTATATCAATATGTAGAAGACTATGTAGCTTATTTAAAAGATAAAAATCCAAATATAATAAAAGGTAGACTATGGTCTCAAGAAGAAAGTAGTATATATAATTGTTCTTATTCTGAAAGAATGTGCTATGTGCCTTCAGCAATAGACTCTCGTGATGGATTTTGGACTGGAATTCCAATCAGTAATAATGGTAGATTAATAGGAACTTCATTTGGTAGATATGATTGGTACAATTATAATGATAATCCTTTATATCTTGTCCCTGTTATAGAAATGAGTATAGACTAAAAAAAAGACTTAAATTATAAAGTCTTTTTTTAAATGGAGTAAAAAAAGTGTAAAGTATTGAAAAATATGTATTTTTTCCTTTAAATATATAGACAAATTATGTTATAATTATATGTAGAATAGAAGGTGCATTATGAAAAAAAGAAAAATAATCAAAACAAGAATTTTTTCATTGATTTTTGCTATAGCATTTATAGTATCTTTTTGTATGACTTTTAAAGCAAATGCTAAAGATATGCCTTTTAAATTAACTTCAGTTATAATAGCTGATAAATCAGAAACGGTTACAGGAAATATAACATATTCAGATAATGATGAAATTAAAAATAATGTAGTATTTCATAAAGTTAATGATAATATTACATATAAATTAACAATAAAAAATAATGTAGGAAAAGATATTAAATTATTATCTATTACAGATGATAATAAAAATGAATATGTTATATATGAATATGAAAAACACGAAAATGAAGATTTAAAAGCTGATGCATCGTTTGAATTATTAGTAAAAGCAACATATAAAAAAGAATTAACTGATATTAATAAAAGAGAACAAGCAAGCAATGTTAAAATAACAATTTCTTATCTTGAAGATGGAAAATCTAAAGAAAAAGATATTATAATTAATCCAACAACAGGAGATAAAATAAATGGAAGCTTTATATTACTTATTATCTCGGCATCAGGATTAATTGTATGTATGGTATTAGATAAAAAAAGAAAAACAAAGAAAATATCTACAATAGCTATTGCAGGTTTATTAGCTGCACCTATAATTGCTAAAACTGCAACTGTATCATTTAGTATTGAATTTAAATCAGATTATAAATTATATGATAAACAAGTAATATCATATGAAATAAACGGAACAACAAAAAAGATAGCTGTACCTTATAATGAAACAATTACAGAATTAGAAACACCTTCTAAAAATGGATATACATTCGTTAAATGGACATATGAAGATGGAACAGATTTTGATTCATCAAAACAAATTACTGATGATATTAAAATTGTACCAGTATTTAATATAATGGAATATGATATTAATTATGATTTAGATGGAGGAATTGTTCTTCCAGAAAATAAAACAAAATATACTGTAGAAGATAAAGTAACATTAATTGAACCTGTAAAACCTTATTATACATTTATAGGATGGACAGGTACAGATTTAACAGAACCAACTAAAAATTTAGTTATTGAAAATAAAACTGGTGATAGATCATACAAAGCAGAATATACACCAATTGATTATACAATAACTTATACTGGATTAACTAATGAAGAAAAAGCGTCATTAAATAATAAAACAACATATAATATCGAAACAACATCATTTACATTAAGCAATCCAGCTAATAGAACAGATGAATATGGAAATGAAACAGAAGTATTTACAGGATGGAAAGAAAATGAAACAACATCATCTACTATTACACTTCCAAATGTTAATTCAATGGGTAATAAAACATTTGAAGCACAATGGACTGAAGCAGCACCTACTACTTATACAATTACATATGAATTAAATGGTGGAACTGTAAGTGTAGCAAATCCAACTGAATTTACTAATAAAACAGAAACATTTACATTAAATAATCCAACATTAATTGGTCATACATTCAAAGGATGGTCTGGAACAGATTTAACAGGAGAAGAAAATAAAACAGTTAAAGTTGAAAAAGGAACAAGAAAAAATTTATCATTTGAAGCACATTATACAGCAAATACTTATACAGTAAGTTTTGATAAGAATGCAGAAAATGTTGAAGGAACAATGAATGATCAAACATTAACATATGGTCAATCAAGTAACTTAAATAAAAATAATTATTCTAAAGAAGGATATACATTTAATAGTTGGAATACAAAAGTTAATGGAACAGGAACAAAATACGATGATGAAGAAAGTGTATTAAATCTATTAACTGAAGGAACAATAACATTACATGCTCAATGGGACGCTAATGATTATGAAATAGAATTTGTTGCTAATCATGCAAATGTTCAAGGTTCTATGAATAATTTATCAATGAAATATGATAATGCTAAATCATTAACTGCAAATGCATTTACATTAGAAGGATACAATTTTGTTGAATGGAATACTAAAGCAGATGGATCAGGAGATAGTTATGCAAATAAAGCTGAAGTAAATAATTTAGCAACTACAGGAATAGTAAAACTATATGCACAATGGGCTCCAGTTCAAGCAGTAATTACATTTAATAAAAATAATACAAATGCAACAGGAACAATGAATAATCAAACAATTACATATGATGTAGAAACAGGATTATCATTATTAGGATATGAATTAACTGGTTATACATTTGATAGTTGGAATACCAAAGCAGATGGAACAGGAACAAAATATGAAAATAATGAAAATGTAACAAATAAATTTACTTCAAATACAACATTATATGCTCAATGGAATGCAAACAATTATGAAATAGAATTTGTAGCAAATCATGATGGTGTTAGTGTAGAAATGAGTAATTTACCAATGGTATATGATACACCAAAAGAATTACCAAATAACCTATTTACCGTAACAGGATATAATTTTGTTGAATGGAATACCAAAGCAGATGGATCAGGAGATAGTTATGCAAATAAAGCTGAAGTAAACAATTTAGCAACTACAGGAACAGTAAAACTATATGCACAATGGTCTCCAGTTCAAGCAGTAATTACATTCAATAAAAATAATACAAATGCTACAGGAACAATGAATAATCAAACAATTACATATGATGAGGCAACTACATTATATGCAAACTCATTTGAAAGAGCTGGATATACTTTTACTAAGTGGAATACTAGAGAAGATGGATCAGGTACTTCATATGAGAATGAAGAAAATATAATTAATAAATTTATAGAAAATACTTCATTGTATGCACAATGGAAAGCAAATGATTATGTTATACAATTTGTTGGTAATCATGAAAATATTGATGTTGAAATGAGTAATTTATCAATGGTATATGATACACCAAAACAATTAACTGCTAATTTATTTACCGTAACAGGATATAATTTTGTTGAATGGAATACTAAAGCAGATGGAACAGGAAATAGTTATGTTGATGAAGAATTAGTTAGTAATCTAGCTACTACAGGAACAGTAAAACTATATGCACAATGGTCTCCAAAACAAGCTGTAATTACATTTGATAAAAATAGTTCTGAAGCAACAGGAACAATGAATAATCAAACAGTAACATATGATGAGGAAACTACTTTATCTGAAAATGGATTTACAAGAACTAATTATGCATTTAAAAATTGGAATACCAAAGCAGATGGAAGTGGAACTTCATATGAAGATAAATCAGATATAACAAATGTATTTACTGAAAATACAACATTGTATGCACAATGGGAGTATGTAAATATTGTAATTACATTTGATACAGATGGTGGATCAGCTGTTTCTCCAATATTTATAAGTCAAGGAGATTCAATTGGAGAATTACCAACAACAACTAAAGACAATTATATATTTAGAGGTTGGTATGTAAGTTTGGATGATGAAAATCCTATTGATGAAACATATTCTCCTGAAGATAGTGTAATGTTACATGCTAAATGGGATATGTTATTATGTAAAAAAGCAACAACATTACATACAGAAACATGTAATCAAACAGATAATTCTAAATTCTGTTCAGGAGCAGGACATTCAAATGGAGATATTATTACTTATGGTAGTATAGTAAAATCCGATAATTACGTAGCAGGAGATGCATTTGATTGTAATGTAGATGGAACAGGTTATAATCAAAGATTCTACTATTTAAGAACAGCAAATGATAAAGCAATATTAATTTCTAATAAAAACTTTACTGCTGCTAGTGGTCAAGCAGATCAAAATATATCATTTATATATTCACAAGCACATGATCAATTACCAACAACTAGTCAATGGAATACTTTACCAGTAACATTTGATGGAAAAGCTGCAAGATTAATTACAATGGAAGATATACTTGATTTTACAGGAGCTACAAGTGCAAGTAAATTAAATCCAACAGGATCATTAAATGCATATGAGTTCTTGTTTGAAAACAGTAACTATTCAGGTATAGGAGAAAGATCAACACAATGGCTTGAAGAGGTATCTCCTACAAGTAGATATAGATATCGTAATGATCAAAGAAGTTTAGCTGCTGTTGAAAGTGGAAAAGAAAATACAAGTAAAAACCCAGTAAGACCAGTAATAGAAGTTCCACTTAATTTAATAGATGATTCTTATATAATTAATTTTGATCCAAATGGTGGAACAGTTGATAATGAATTTGTTATTGTAAAAAGAGGTTCAAAATTAAATTCATTACCTACTCCAACAAATGGAGACAATATATTTGATGGTTGGTATACTTCACTAGAATATACAAGTAAAGTAAGTGAAAATACTATTCCTGATGACTATAAAACATATTATGCTAAATGGGTTGTATCAGCAGATAATGCTCAATTTGCTAGTAATAGTTTCCATCTAGAAATAGGAAATTCATCTGATATAATAATTAGTAATATTAATAATCTAGAGCCAATCACATTTACTTCAAGTGATCCAACAATTGCTTCAGTAGATAGTGATGGAATAATAACAGCACTAAGTGAAGGAACTACAACAATTGTAATAACAGGAACACAAACTCACAAAACTGCTACAGTAAGTGTTACAGTAGCAACAACAATTGATTATTATAGAGTATCTTTTGATGAACAAGGTGGAGAAGAAGTTGCTGATATGGATGTTCCAAAAAATCAACCAATTGGAACATTACCTACAACAACAAAAACAGATTATGATCTTGAAGGATGGTATACAAATACAAACTATACAACAAAGGTTACTTCAAGTACAATAATTGATTCTAATAAAACATATCACGCTAAATGGATACCAAGTAATACCGTAGCTGAGTCAAATGGTAAATATTATACAGATATTCAAACAGCAATAGATAAAGCAACAGATGCAAAGACAACTGTAAAATTATTGAAAGATATAGAAATAGATACAATAATTGATTTATCAAGTAAAAATACATCTAAAGATATTGTATTAGACCTTAATGGCCATACAATAACTAATAATACAACTCAAGTTATTAAAAATAAAGCATCATTAGAAATAAAAAATGGAACGATTTCGTGTGGAGCTAACAACGGAGCAGTTGACGTAGAACAAGGTGGACACTTAATTATTAATAGTGGTCGTATTGAACATACTGCAACTGAATCAAACGGAAGAGCAGCAATTTATAATAATGGTGGAACAGTTGAAATAGGTGGAAATGCTTATATAACTGCACAAGCTGATGGATCAACTTCTGCTAAAAGAGCAACTGTACAAAATGTTAAAGGAAATTTAACAATTACAGGTGGTACAATAGTTTCTACAAGACAATCTAATTCTTATGCAGTAACTGTTACAGCTGGAACTGTAGTTATAGGTACTAAAGATGATATATATGATAAAGATGCGATAACAATAAGAGCAAATACAAATGGTATTAGTTCATCAGTAGCTTATTCATTATATGATGGTACTGTAGAAGGATTAAATGCAGCAGTTAGTAACGAAGCTCATATAACAGGTATTGAAGATAATGCAACAAAAGTTAATACAACAATTAATATAAGTGGTGTAAATTATAAAGCATTATATTATGAATTAGAAAGTTCAAAATATAAAATAACATTAGATCCAAATGGTGGAACAGTAAATCCAACATCTAAATCAATAGATATTGGAAGTTCAGTAGGTGAATTACCAGTTCCAGAAAATGGAATATATACATTTGATGGATGGTATGATGATACTACTTTAGTTACTGCTGAAACAATCCCAACAGAAAATACTACATATACTGCACATTGGCATTATGAGGCATCTGATGAAATAAAAGAATTTAGTATTACAAATGATGCAATTAAAGATTATTATGCAGGTATAAATACTTGGAAAAATAATCAAAATACATTCCAAAGTAATATGGATGCCAACTTCAATGCTCACAATTGTAAATGTAATGAAAATACATGTTCTACATCAGGAACTGTATTATGTGATAAACCAAAAGGATATGATACAGGTATTGATGATGTTGTAGTATATGAATCAAATGAAACAACTAAAGTTAAGGGAAATGTAGCAAGTTATCTAACAGCTAAAAATGGTGTAATTTATAATATGATTCCTGGTGAAACATATTATTGGGAATCAGCAAGCGATAGTAATGTTTATGGATATGTTAAAGCCTTAGGTGAAAGAAGATTCCTAGATACAGAAGGTACACGTAATGTACGTGATTTAGGAGGACTTAAAGTTGATGTTGATAATGATGGTACTATAGATGGAACCTTAAAATATGGAAAATTATTTAGAGGAGAAAGATTATATAGTGATTCTAATAATGCATTAGCTATTAAAAAATTAGGTGTAACTGAAGAAATAGATTTAAGAGCAACTTCAGAAATTCCATCTAATGAAGCTAAACTTGAAGGATTTAAACATAGAGAAATCAAACATTATCAATTAAATTATGAAACTCAAAATGATTACTATTTACTTACTCGTAATGTTGTAAAAGAAACAATGCAAGATGTAATTGATGGTAAAAATATCTATTTCCATTGTAGAATAGGTACAGACAGAACAGGAACACTTGCGTATATACTTGAAGGATTATTAGGAGTAAATCAAGAAGAAATGTTAGAAGATTATGAATTATCTTATTTCTTCGGTTTAGTAAATAGACATAGATATTATAGTGAAGATCCTAAATCAAGCGTTAGTAAAACAGAAAAATTTGTATATATGTATAACTTAATGCCTGATAGTGAGGGAGTTTATGATTGGTTTATGTTAGGAAGTACTGAAGAAACAAGAGCTGCTGATATAAAACTAATTAATGACTTTAGAGCCGCAATGATAAATTACAATTAAAAAGTTATGATTATTCATAACTTTTTTTTATAATATGATATAATTAAAATGAAAGGAGAATCTATGAAAAATTATTTAAAAATATTTAGTATAGTATTAATTGCTTGTATTGCTTTAACAGGATGTGGAAAAAAAGAAAAGAAAGATCCAATAGTAGGTAAATGGGTATATGAAACAACTGATTCAATATACTATATTTTTAAAGAAGATGGAACAGGATCATATACATTCGCAGGAGCATCTAAAAAATTTACTTATACAATAGATGGTGACAAATTATCAATTTTATATGATGGTGATACTAATTCATTTGATACAACATTTGAAATAAAAGACAATAAACTAAATGTTAAAGATTCATTTGGTAGTGATACTATATACAAAAAGAAATAGACTAGAATACTAGTCTTTTTATATGTTATAATTAATATGGTGATAATATGTTATTAAATAATATTGATAAATTACATACTACTAAAATGGGTATAGATAGAATAAAGAAAAATTTAAACATTAATACTGATGTAGTAGAATATTGTAAAAATAAAATATTAAATGAAAATTGTGTTATAAATAAAAAAGGGAAAAATTATTATTGTAAAATTGATAATATAATAATAACAGTTAATTCATATAGTTATACAATTATAACTGCACATAAGTGTTAAATAAAGTGTAAACCAACACTTTTTTTAATGTATAAATAAATAAAAAAAATATATGTATGGTATAATATTATAAGGAGGGTAAATATGAATTATAAAAAAATAGTAGTAGCTGGTGGAGGAGTACTAGGCAGCCAAATAGCTTTTCAAAGTGCATATTCTGGATTTGATGTTACAATATTAATTAGAGAAGATGATTCAAAAGAAGAATTAGATAGAAAATTAAAAGAATTAAGAAAAACTTATTTAAAAACAATAAAAAATATGGATGTTAATGATCCAAAAAGTTGGGCTAGAGGAATAGCTAGTTTAGAAGAATTTAATTCTGATGAATGTAATGAAAAAGTAGAAAATGCTATAAAAAATATTAAAATAGAAACAAATCAAGAAGTAGCATTAGAAGATGCTGATTTATTGGTAGAATCAATTACAGAAAAAATAGATGTAAAAAATAATTTCTATAAAGAAATATCATCTAAATTACCAGAAAAAACAGTAATTGTTACTAATTCATCAACATTATTACCATCTAAAATGGCTAAAGCAACAGGTAGACCAGAAAAATTCTTAGCAATGCATTTTGCTAATGCAATATGGAAAAATAATATAGCAGAAATAATGGGACATGAACATACAGAAGAAAAATATTTTGATGAAATAACTAAGTTTGCTGAAGCAATTAAAATGATTCCTTTAGCAGCAAGAGAAGAAAAATCGGGTTATTTATTAAATTCAATGTTAGTACCATTCTTACTTTCAGCTATGGATTTATTAGCGAATGGTGTATCAGATGCTGAAACAATAGATAAGGCTTGGACACTAGGAACAGGAGCTCCACAAGGACCATTCCAAATCTTAGATGTTGTAGGTTTAATAACTGCTAAAAATATTGTAGAACAATATCAAAAAGTACCAAATATCTTTGATCCACTACTTAAGAAAATGATGTTACCATATAACTTTGATGGTATGTTAAAAATATTAAATGAATATATAGATCAAGGTAAACTTGGTAAACAAACAGGTGAAGGATTCTATAAATATGATAAATAAAAAACAAGGTTAATAACCTTGTTTTATTCATCTTTTAATAAATTATATGGTTCTATTTTTCTTAATTTTAATGATAAGAATAATGTAATTAAGTAAGATATAACTATAAATCCAATACCCATAATAATCATTAAATCAATAGGTACATCAAATGTAAGTTTCATAACACCAAATGATTTAGTTATAGTTTCTAGATATGGATTAGCAACAAAGTATGATACTATACTAGAAATAATAACAGATAATACTATTGATGGCATAAAACTAATCGCATTTTGAAATATTATATTTCTGGATGTATATCCTGTTGCTTTTAATATACCATAATCTTTTCTTTTCTTACCAATAAATGTTTTCATAAGTAAATATAGAATTAATAATATAACTATAAAACTTACTGACATTATAAGTATAACCATAATATTAGATATAGCTACAAATGTCGCTAAAGCAGCATCCATAATTTCTTCTATATTAGCTGTACTTGTAATTCTATCACCAAATTTGTTTTGGATTTTTTTATTTATTTTATCAACTTTATAACCATCTTTTACATCATAATAATATTGTTTATTGATTTCTTTATCTAGTAATTTATTCGCACCAGTTTCTAATAATACTGCTTCTTGACCCATATTATTAAATGATTGAATATATCCTGTGATTATATATTTAGCTTTTTTATCACCTTTATTAATGATTATTTGATCACCTATATTAAATTTATATGTACTAGCATATTTACCTGATATAGCAATTTCATTATCATATTTAGGTAATCTTCCTTTATAACAAACATCTTTATTTTCTAATTTTTTAGAATCATCTAATACATAAGAGAATAAAGTATTATCATCATTTTTAACAGGTAAGCTTGTAACAGCTCTAACATTTTTTACACCTTCTATTGATGACATATAATTATATATATCTTTATTTAAATCTTTATCAGCTAAAACAGCTCCATCAGAGTATTCAAATGTCATTAATGATACTTTTGGTTTTACTGAGAAGTTTTGATACATAATAAGTGAGATAACACCAGAGAATACTAAGAAGAATGCAATAATAAATGTAGCTATATTTTGTTTAATATTAGTAAACATTGTTTTAATAGCTAATGATAGATTAAGAGGTAGAATAGATTTTTCTAAAGCAATTCTATTCTTTTTAAAGTTATGTGTATTAACACCATCTCTTAAAGCAGTAATAGGTTCAATCTTTTTGATCTTCTTTGTAAAGAATATTACTGATAAGAATACTACTAATAATATAGTAAATAGGGTAACTAAAATCCATAATATATTAGGACTTACCTTACAAGGTATGCCAGATTGAGTAGTCATCAAATCTATAATACCTGGTAACATTACATAAGATAAACCTATTCCTAAAATACTACCAATTAAAGTTAAAGTAATAAACTGAATTATAAATGAAGCTTTAATATTACCGCTTGTATAACCAATTGATTTTAAAGCACCAATAGTTTTAATATTATCAGTAATATAATTAGATATACTATTTGATAACATCAATAATACAATAATAATTACTACGATAGATACAACTGCGAAACATACACCTAAGATTGTTGAAATAAATGTTCTAGCTAATATTACTAGACTTAATGGCATTGCCTGTGCTGATATTTTATTATCTTTTTCTAACTTAGTTGTTAATGTATTAGCAAATTTCTCTTGACTAATACCGTCATTTAGTTTAAATTTAGCAATCTTAATTTGTAAACTAGTTGAACCTTCTGTTTTAATAGTATCATATTCATCTTTAGGAATAATTACTTTAATAGCTCCTGCATTATATGAACCTAATCCAATACTATTAATAAATCCTTTTATTTTATATTTATAAGTTTTATTAGATACTTTTAATTCAAACATATCACCAACTTTATGTTTACCACCTACATGTAATTGATTAGGTAAGTAAATATAATTATCAGTAATAGATTCATCAACATCCATTAATTCAACTTTACCAATTCTAGCATTTAAAGCTGTTTCTTCATTTTCAATAATAATAGTAGTATTAATAGTACCATCACCATATTTAACTTCAGAATCAACACCTAAGTTATCAAGAATTTCAATATCTTTATAATCATTAGTAATAGATGATAAATAAGCCTCATCTATTTTATTTTTATCATCACCATAAGCTATTAATAATACATCTTCTGTATTTAATCTTTTAGCATGTTTATATGAATTATCTTTAAAATCATTAAAGATAACTAATACAACATTTAAAAAACAAGTAGCTATAGTTATTAATAGTAATAATCCAATAGCTAGTGATTTACCTTTTCTTATATTTGATTTAGCAAGTAATACTTCTTTCATATTACCATCCCATCCTTACAAGGAAATCAGCTAATTTTTTATGTCTTTCTGGATCACCTGAAACATATTTACCTAAATTACATTCACCAACAATTTCTCCATCTCTAATATATAGTATTCTGTTTCCTCTTCTGGCACTTTTCATATCATGAGTAACCATAACTATTGATTGACCAGCTTCATTAAATGAAGTAAAACAGTCAAGTACAGCAGTACCAGTTTTAGAATTTAAAGCTCCCGTAGGTTCATCAGCAAATACTACTTTAGGACTATTAATTAAAGCTCTAGCTATACCAACACGTTGAGCTTCACCACCAGATATTTGCGTAGGGAATTTTTTAGCATACTCTTTTTTAATATCTACTTTTTTAAGTAAATCATAAGCTTTAGGAACTAATTCTTTTTTATTCTTATTTACAAGTAATCCACTAGATAAAATATTATCCATAACACTCATAGAATCAACTAAATAAATTTGTTGAAATACAAATCCACAGTTTTTTCTTCTAAATAATGCTAATTTATCTTGATTTAATTTAGTAATATCAGTTCCATTAAAATAGATATTTCCTAAAGTAGGTGTATCCATTCCTGATAAGGCATATAAAAGTGTTGATTTACCTGCTCCAGAAGGTCCCATAATAACAGTAAAATCTCCTTCATAAATTTCTAAGTCAATATTTTTTAAAATATGTTGCATATTTCCATAATTAGAAAATGTTTTACATAATTTTTTTGTTTCGATTATTTTATTTTTTTCCATAATATTTCTCCTTTGTAATTTAATTATATAAAAAGATTTCTTAATTATCTTTAAGAAATCCTTAAATAATTCTTAATTTTATAATTACTGTAAACCCATTATCATAATCTAGATCTAGTTCACCATTCATTTTTTTCATTAGTTCCTTAGATATATAAAGACCAAGTCCTACACCATCTTTATCTTTAACATTACTACCTCTTTTAAATTTTTCTGTTAATAGAGGTATTTCTTCTTTTTTAATACTATCTCCATAATCCTTAATACTAATAACTAAGAATTCATCTTTAATATAAGATTTAACTTCCATATCAGTATTCGCATATTTATAAGAATTAATATATATATTATCAAATACTTGTTGTAATCTTAATCTATCTGCGAATATATTACAATCCTCTATAGTATATTTTTTAGTTTTATTTAGATAATCAGAATTACTTATTAAATCTTTTATAATAGAACTTTTTAAATTAATTGGATTAATATTTAATTCTTCCATTTCATCTAATGTAGAATTAAATAAATTAGTAATTAAAGTATTAATTTGATCTGATTTTTGATTAATACTTTTAAATTGTTTTTTAGTAGTTTCTTCTTTACTTATTTCTAATCCTAATTCTGAAGAAGATTTAATAGAAGCAATAGGAGACTTAATATCATGAGATAGCTTAGCTACTAATTCTTTTTTAGCTTCAATAGCTTTCTTTTCATCACTTCTTGCTTTTTTAATTTCACTTCTCATTACATCAAATGCTTCTGTAAAAGCACCAAAATTATTATTTCTATCCATTGTAAGAGGTATATCTAAATTACCAGAAGATACTCTAGAAGCAAATTTCTTCATTTTCTTAAATGGTCTTATAGTGTAAATATATAATACTATATAATAGATTATGAATGTGATTAACTGAATAATAGAAATTAATATAATAAGTGTTATATATTTTTTTCTATTATTATTAATTATTTTATTTAATTTATTACTTATTACTAATTTATGAGGTATATTATTAATATTTACATCAATAATAGTATCTCTATTTTTATAAGCATCAACTAAATTTTTTGATAAATTATTATTAGTTTGATAAATAATATTTTCATTACTATCAAATAATGTATATTCAAAATCAGTATTTGGTTTATTGTTGTTTTCTATATTTTTAACTAATTCATTTATTTTAACAGGATCATTTGTATATGATTCATTTGTTTTTATAAAATTAAATGATAAGAACAGTTCAATAATAAAACTAACAATTAACACTATAAATAAATATCTTCTTTTCATTATTCACCATCAAAACGATATCCTTCTTTCCAAATAGTAGTAATATACTTTGGATTATTAGGATCTTCTTCTATTTGTTCTCTTAT
>OMSK01000039.1 GCA_900313725.1 uncultured Bacillota bacterium
AATTCAAGAATATGGAGTAAAAAATTAAGAACTATAAAAAAAGATGATATTGTATATATACAATATCCACTTTTAAATACAACATTATCTTTTGAAAAGATAATAAGAAAATTCAAAAAAAGAGGAATAAAATTTATATCAATTATACATGACATGGATTCACTAAGATATAAGCCAGAAAATCAAGGTAAATTTTTATGTGCAAGAGTAAAACATGAAGATACAAATATTTTATTAGAAATGAATAAAATAATTGCACATAATGACTCAATGAAAAAAGAATTAATAAAATATGGCAATGAACCAGAAAAAATTATTTGCTTAGATATTTTTGATTACTTAGTTAATAAGGAGCCAAAAATAATAAAAAGAAATAAAAAAGATCCTATAGTTATAGCTGGAAATTTATCATCAGAAAAAGCAAATTATTTATCAAAACTAAAAGAATTAAATATTAAATTTAACTTATTTGGAGTGGGCTATAATGAAAGAAATGGCGGTAAAAATATAAATTATAAAGGTAAATTTTTACCAGAAGAATTATTAGATTACCTAGAAGGAAGTTTTGGTTTAGTATGGGACGGTCAATCAACAGAAAAATGTGAAGGTGGATTTGGAGAATATTTAAAATATAACAATCCTCACAAAGCTTCACTATATTTAACAGCAGGCATGCCAATAATAGTATGGAGTCATTCTGCTTTGGCAAATTTTGTATTAGATAATAAAATAGGTATAATTATAAACAATTTAGGAGAATTAGATAAAAAAGTAAATAATCTTTCAGACAAAGAATATAGTGATATGAAAAAAAATGCCGAAAAAATTGGGAAAAGATTAAAAGAAGGTTATTATTTAAAAAAAGCAATAAAAGCAACAATGGAGTAGTGATAAAATGGAAGAATTAATAAGCATAGTTGTGCCAATCTATAAAGTAGAAAATTACATAGATAAATGCATAGAATCTATAATAAATCAAACATATAAAAATGTAGAGATATTATTAATAGATGATGGGTCACCAGATAATTGCCCAAAAATATGTGAAAACTATAGTAAAAAAGATTCAAGAATTAAAGTTTATCATAAAGAAAACGGTGGATTATCAGATGCAAGAAATTACGGAATAGAAAGAAGTAAAGGCAAATATATATGCTTTATTGATTCGGATGACTTTGTTCATGAAAAATTCATTGAAATTCTTTATAAAAATATAAAAAAATATAATGCTGATATATCCATTTGTCATCACTATAAATTCAAAGATTATAGTGAAACAAATAATTACTTGCCTAAAGAGGAAACTGAAGTATATACAGGGTTAGAAATGTTAAATAATCTTTATGATAACTATTTAAATAATATAGTTGCCTGGAATAAATTATATAAAAGAAAATTATTTGACAAAATAAGATATCCAAAAGGTAAAAAGTTAGAAGATGCCTATATTATTCATAAACTATATAATAATTCAAAGAAAGTAGTAATAACAAATTTGGAGCTATATTATTATATTCAAAGAGATAATAGTATAATGGGAACTCTAAGTACTAGCGCATTAGTGGAACAAAATTTATTAATTGAAAGAATAAAGTATTTAGAAGAAAATAAATTAAAAAACGAACCTGTATATGAAAATACTATAAAAAAATTCATAGATAGATTATATGATAATTATTATTATCTAAATATACATGGAAATATAAATCCTAATTTATATAATAAGTATTTTAAGTTTATAAAAAAATATAGTAAAAAAGTAAAGCTAAATAAAAAAACAAAACTTATGCTTGAACACAGATATATATATTTAGTTCTAAGAACAATGAATAAAATAAAAGATAAATCAATTGATAAATATATTAATATAAAAAGAATAATAGTAAGTCCAATATATGATTTAAAATATTTAATCTATAGAATTGGAAATAAAGAAAAAAATATTATATTAAATTGTCCAAATCATTATAATTTAGGAGATCATGCAATTCTTTTAGCCGAAAATAAAATTCTTAATGACTTAGGAAAGAAAACATTTAATGTATATTCACATTATACTGAACATTTTTTAAAAAAATATGCAAAAACTATTAACAAAAATGATAACATTTATATAACTGGAGGAGGAAATACAGGAACATTATGGACTAATGAGCAAGATAGAATAAACCTTATTACAAATAATTTTTGTAATAATAAAATCGTCATTTTTCCTCAAACTATATATTATTCAGATGATATTTACGGAAAATATAGGTTATCATTAGATAACAAAAACTATAAAAAATGTAAAAATTTATTAATAATGTGTAGAGATAAAAAATCATATGAATTTTGTAAAGAAAACATTACTAAAAATTGCTTATATACACCTGATATAGTAACAACACTAAAATATGATAAACTTAATAATAATTATAAAAAACAAATTTTATACTGTTTCAGAAAAGACAAAGAGAAAACAGGAGACTCCGCAGACAAAATAATAAAGTATATAAAAAGTAAATATGATGTAGTAGAGTTTACAACAGTATATGATAATTATAACTATAGTTTAACTAGAGGTAGGAAAGATTTACATAAGTTATTAAATAAAATAAGTAACTCATCACTAGTAATAACAGATAGACTTCATGCAATGATATTCGCAGCAATTACAGGAACAAGCTGCATAGCTTTAAACAACAAAAGCGGAAAAGTTAAAGGAGTATATGAGTGGCTTCACAAGTATAATAAATATATACATTTTGCAGAAAGCTATGACAATTTTATTGATATAATAGAGAATATAAAAATAGAAAACCATAAATCAAAATATGAATTTCAAAATAAAGAATATATTGATATAATAGTAAAAGGATTGGAGAAATAATTATGGATAAAATAGTAAAGTTTATTGATTGCTACGTACCAACAGAGGCATGTAACTTTAAATGTGCATATTGCTACATACCAACATTGCAAAACTTTGCAAATAAAACACGAAAATTAAATTATGATCCAGAACATATAGGGAAGGCATTAACTAAAGAGAGATTAGGCGGAGTCTGCATATTCAACTTATGTGCAGGAGGAGAAACACTATTATCAAATGATGTAGTACCAATTACTGAAGAATTGGTAAAAAACGGACATTACGTAATGATAGTAACAAATGGAAGCATTAGTAAGAAATTTGACGAAATTATAAAAATACCTAAAAAATATCATGATCAAATATTTATAAAATTTTCATATCATTTTCTTGAATTAAAAAAATTAAACTTAATGGATAAATTTTTCGATAATGTAAAAAAAATGAAAGATGCAGGAATTTCATATACTATAGAATTAACACCAGGAGACGTTTATATACCATATATTGATGAAATTAAGAAAACATGTCTAGAAAAAGCAGGCGCATTGCCACATGTAACAGTAGCAAGAGTAGAGAATGAAGAAATACCAATAATGACTGAATTAAGTAGAGAAGAATACATAAAAACATGGTCACAATTTGATTCACCAATGTTTGACTTTAAAATAAAAGTATTTGGTGAAAAAAGAAAAGAATTTTGTTATGCAGGAAAGTGGAGCTATATATTAGATTTAGGAACAGGCGATTTAAGACAATGTTACAGAGGAAGAGTCTTACAAAATATATTTAAAGACATATCAAGTCCAATAAAAGAAGAACCAATAGGATATTGTTGTCCAGAACCACATTGTTTTAATTCTCATGCATTTTTAGCATATGGAGATATACCAGAATTAGAGACGCCAACATTTGCTGAACAAAGAAATAGAATTTCTGAAATCGATGGAAGTGAATGGTTATGTCCAAAAATGAAACAAATAATGAGCCAAAGATTATATGATAATAATACGCAATTGACAGAAAATGAGAAAATCAAAGCAACGAAAAATAACATTAAGAAAAATAGAACGGAAAAAAATATAAAAAGAATAAAGCAAGTTATAAAAAAGGCAATAAAAAATGGAAAATAATAAAACTATTCATTTTAGTATAGATGACTGCATCGAAATATTTAATGATTTAACTTTAAATGAAAAAAAATACAAAAGCATTTTTAATAATAGATTATTAAATTTACTAAGAAAATTTCATAAAAAGTATAATATGAAAATAAGCTTATATTGTTTTTATGAAAATAATGATTTCAGTATAAAAAAATGTACAGAAAAATTTAGGCAAGAATTTATTGAAAACTCAGATTGGTTATCATTTTCATTTCATCAATATAATCAAAAATTAGATTTAAATAAAATGGAAATAAGAGATTTTAAATCAAAATATAAGTCTTTTATAGAAGAAATGAATAGAATAGTAGGACTAAAATCATTAAATAGCACTACTAGAATAGATAAATTTATATGTGACAAAGAAAAAATGGAGTTTTTAAACAATAACAATATATACGTAATCAATACATTCTTAACTGCTGATTCCTATGATAGACCCAATTACTATTTGTCAAAAAAAGAGAATAATCTATTAAAAAATCATAAAAAGTACGTAGACAAAGAAAATAGAATAAAATTTATAGAAACTACATGCAGACTAGAGAACATAGAATATAGAAAAATTAATAGTATTTTTAATAATAAAAACATAACAGTTTTTACTCATGAATGGATTATAAATGGAAATCTAAAATCAAGAATTTCAATAAAATTAAAACTTAACAAAATTTTAAAAATGGCAAAAAAACAAAACTATAAAATATTAAGAGAAGGCGAATAAATGAGACGAAGTAAGGCTAAAAAAAATATCATAACATCATTAATATTACAAATAGTAACAATTATTTGTGGATTAATATTGCCTAGATTAATAATTAAAACTTATGGATCAGCGACTAATGGACTAATTAATTCAATAACACAATTTCTGAGTTATATTGCATTATTAGATTCAGGTTTTGGATTAGTAGTAAAATCATTGCTATATAAACCTATTTCAGAAAAAAATGATAGAGAAATTAAAAAAATATTACATGCTACAAATAAGTTTTTTAGTAATATAGCATTTATTTTTTTAGTATATATTATAATACTATGCACTATATACCCATTAATAGTTAAAAATCAATTTGACTATTTATTTATAATCTCTTTGATAATAGTATTATCTATAAGTACAATCTCAGAGTATTTTATTGGCATAACATACTCGATATACATTCAAGCAAGCCAAGAAAATTATATAATATCAACAATACAAATTGTAACAACAATTTTAAATACTATAATATCAGCAATATTAATAAAGCTTAATTTTTCGATACAAATCGTAAAACTAATAACAATGGCACTATTTGCAATAAGACCATTTTTACTTAAAGAATATGTTAAAAGAAAATATAAATTAAACATTAATCATAAAGAGAAAAGTAATTATATAATTAAACAAAAATGGGATGGATTAGCACAACACATAGCATTCGTCGTTCACAGTAATACTGATATTGCAATTCTTTCAATTTTTTCAACAATGAAAGAAGTATCTGTTTATTCTGTATATTTATTAATAATTAATGGAATAAAAAAACTTGTGGAATCATTTAGTAATGGAATAGATGCATCATGGGGAGATATGATTGCAAAAAAAGAGCATAACAATTTAATAGATAAATTTGAATTATATGAATATTTATATCACACATTTTCTACAGTCATATTTACATGCACACTATTACTAATAACTCCTTTTGTACATGTTTATACAAAAGATATAACAGATTATAATTATATTAGAGTATGTTTTGGATACATAATAGTAATGGCCGAATTTTTATGGGCAATAAGGCTTCCATACAGTTCATTAGTAAGTGCTTCCGGTAAATTTAAAGAAACAAGAAATGGAGCAATTATAGAAGCAGTCTTAAATATAATTATAAGTATGATATTAGTATATAAATTTGGAATAATAGGTGTAGCAATAGGTACATTAATATCAATGACAATAAGAACAATAGAATTTATAATATTTACATCAAGAAAAGTACTAGACAGAAATGTTACAAAACCATTTTTACATCTAATATCAATAATAGTTACAACAATAATATGCTATGCAATTTTTCATATTATAGATTTTAAATATCCTAACTCATATATTTCATGGATAAAAGAAGGTGTTATAGTATCAATATATGTTGGAATAATAGTAGTGATAACTAACATGATAATGTTCAGAAAAGAAACTAAAAGGATATTAAATATAGCAGCAAGAACTATAAAAAATTATATAAATACATAAGTAAAGGAGTAAAGAATGAAATATGATTATTTAATAGTAGGATCTGGATTATTTGGTTCTACAATAGCTAACAGACTAAAAAAGGATAATAAGAAGGTACTAGT
>OMSK01000078.1 GCA_900313725.1 uncultured Bacillota bacterium
CAGTGGGCCACCTCGTTCGACTTGCATGTCTTAGGCATGCCGCCAGCGTTCATCCTGAGCCAGGATCAAACTCTCCAAAAAAAAATATCTTTTTTTACTGAATTGTTTTTCCTAACTTATTATGAATTGACATTTTTGCTCAGTTTTCAAAGATCATTCACGCCTCTTTTTTCAAGAAGCATTACTAATATATCAAATACTTTTCAGAAAG
Organism: uncultured Bacillota bacterium; assembly: GCA_900313725.1. Taxonomy (GTDB): domain Bacteria; phylum Bacillota_I; class Bacilli_A; order RF39; family UBA660; genus OMSK01. Next base: position 212 of record OMSK01000078.1, read on the forward strand.
TCAAGACTTTTTTTTAAAAATTTATATTTTTTATAAGTTTTTATTTTTTTAAAGGCTTTTCTCGCTGAAAGCAATACTAATATAACAAATTAATAGACTTAAGTCAACACTTTTTTTGCATTTTTTTTACAAATTTTTTATTTTTACAAAAAATAATGTAAACCATTGCTTAATTACAATTAATTATATGGTCTACATTATTAAAATATTCTAAAAATCATGTGTCTCATTATATTTTTTTACTTCTTCATAAATATTATAATATTTATAATTTTCTTCACTACTAAATATTTTGGAATTATCTTTATATCTATTTATTAAATCATCTAATCCATTTTTAATAGCTACATCTAATTCATCTGAATAGTTCATTATCTTTTTATGATATTTATATTCCATTCTATCTAATATCTTATATTCACCAGTTGGAAATATTCTTAAATCTAAATCATAATCGATATACTTAATTGTATTCTCCTCTATTATATAAGGAGTAGCTATATTACAATAATAATATATGCCATCTTTTTTTAATTGTGCAATTACATTATACCATTCATCTTTAAAGAAATACATTATAGCTGGTTCTCTTGTTCTCCAACTAACCCCTTCTGCTCTTGTTACTAATGTTTTATTGTTACCAAATACAATATAGTCTTTTTGTACATCAAGTACAACTGCTTCTTCCCAACATCTATGTACTTTACCGTCGTGTTTATAACATTGAATTTGATACTTATCTCCTATACATATTTTTTCCATGTTAATACCTCTTCCAAATGTATTATATAACATTTTAGAAAAAATAAAAAGACTATCAACAAAATTTGTTAATAGTCACTGTTTTATTTTTTTGATAATATATCAATTGCTTCTTGTAATTGATTGTCTTTTTCTTCAATTGGATTTTTTCCATATTCCTCATTTAATTGTATCTCTACATCTGGTTTAATACCTTTACCATTTATTGATTTACCTTTTGGTGTTAACCATAATTTTGTAGTTATTTTATATTCTATATTATTGCCTAGTGTTGTTAATTCTTGAACTGTTCCTTTTCCAAAACTATTTTCTCCTACTACAGTTGCTTTATATTCTTCTTGTAACGCTGCACTTAATATTTCTGAAGCTGATGCTGAATCATGATTTTGTAAAACAGCAATAGGATATTTTTTAGTTTCTTTTCCAGTTGAATAAAATTTTTGTTTTTTACCTTTTGTATCTGTTTGATATATAACATGATCTGAATCTAAGAATAATGATATTATTCTAGTAGCAGTTGTTAAATGTCCACCACTATTTCCTCTAACATCTATTATAAGAGAATCAATTCCTTCTTTTTCCAATTTGTTTAATTCACTTTCGAATTGATTAATAGCTATATTAGAAAAAATACTCATATATATATATCCTATTTTTTTACCATTACGTTTATATATTTTAGAATTAACTACTTTAATAACTACTTTTTCTTTTTTTACTTTAAGTTCTTTTTCTTCTTTATCACGTTCTATAATTACTTTAAATTCTTCTTTTGCAGTATTTCTTATATATTTAGAAACATCGATTGTAGATGAATTAGTACAATCAATATCATCAATCTTTTTAATAATATCTCCTATTTTTAATCCAGCTTTATCTGCAGGTGAATCTTCAAATATATCATAAATAGCAACTCTTCCATCATCTAAGTTAACTATTTCTACACCAATACCCTTATATTCGCCATCAAGTCTAATATTAAAACTATCTGATTCATTTTCATCTATTACATACGAATAACCATCATCTAATGTTCCAATCATTCCTTTAATAGCTCCAGCTATTAATTTATCTTTATCAACTTTTTTATAATAATTATTATTAATATAGTCATAATTCTTTAAAAATTCACTTAAGTATTTATCTTTATTAATATTTTTTCCTTTATTTAAATTATAAGTAATTAAACAACCCGCTACTAAACTTACAACTACTGACGAAATAATTAAAACTACTACTTCTAATGTTGAAAAATAATTTTCACTATTTTTAACATTTTCTTTTTTTGGTGTTTTTTCAATTATCTCTTTTTTTTGTATTATCTTTTTTGCAGGAGCCTTAGCTGTTTCTTTTTTTATTACTTTCTTTTTTGTAGGAGTTTTAGCTGATTCTTTTTTTACTACTTTCTTTTTAGGTTCTTCAACTTTTTTATTAGCCATATCTATCACCTACTATTAATATTATCACATTATAAAATGAATATCAATTACATTTTTTTAATTTTAGTTTTATAATATGTAGCATTTTCAACTAAGCTTTCAAACAAATTATATGAATATTTATCATCCAATCCTTCAGGATGCCATTGAAGTCCTAAATGAAATTGTTTATTAGGATTTTCAATAGCTTCAATTATTCCATCTGCAGAAAATGCACTAATTTTATTAATTCCTGCATCTTTTATATGATAATTATGTAAAGAGTTAACTTTTATTTCCTCTTCTTTTAATATCTTATATAATAATGTACCTTGAAATATTCTTATTTTATGAGCATATTTTTCTTTTGAATAATGATTTATATCACTATTGTTTTTTTCATTAACATCGCCATTATTATAATGTGCCATCAACTGCATTCCAGCACATATTCCTAAATATGGTATATCTTTTTGGAAGACATAACTATATATATATCTTTCATATTCATATATTCTTGTTGCTCCAGGTTTTATAACCGCATCACATTGATCAAGTATTTCATCTAAGTCTTTTTTTTCTAAAAAAGTAAGTTGATTTATTTCATTATTTTTTTTATTTATATAATCATCTATTTGTGTAGGACATATTATTATAGGTAATCCACCATGTTCTGAAATTTTTCCAACCAAACTCTTTGCTGTTTGAAATATTTTATTATCATCTTTATTAATATAAGGATGTCCTACAATTCCAATTATTGGTTTCATATATTACCTCCATAATAATATATTAATGATAAAAAAAAATAGAACTCATTGTTCTATTTTTTTAATGCTTTTAATTTTTCAACAATTCCTTCTTTAGTTTCAAAGTGTTGTGTTATTTTATGATCATCTATTTTAACTAACACAGTTCCTTTTACTTTAAAATCATCCTTATCATATGAATATTCATCTGAAAGATATTTTTTATTAAATGCACTACTTAAATCTACTGTATATATCATATCTTCTTTTATATTAGCTATATGCGTATTATATAATTCTTTATAGGCATCATCTTTTTCTAGTAATAAAACATAGTATTCTCCACCTTTATCAAACATACTACCAATTATTATTTCTTTATATTGAATTTCTGATGGATCTAGATCATTTTTAAATATATTATCATGATCCTTTTTAGTAAATAATGTTGTTATAAAATAGAATAATGCAAATACTGATGCGATTATAACAATTAGTATTATTAATTTTCCATATTCATCACTTTCAGCTGAATTATTTGTTTTTAATAATTTTGTTTCTTTCTTTTTCATGTAATCACCAAATTGATTATATCATATTTTAAAAAAAATAGATACTTTTTATATCTATTTTGAAATAGGAATATTATTTATTGATTTAACAACCTCTAAAAGTTCACTTTCTTTCATTGTTTCTGAAGTGGCATAATATTCTACACCATTACTTATCCAATTTATACTATTATCACTTAAAGCACCTACTGTATCTATAAGAATATCAGGTTCTCCAATAATATTAATTGTTTCTAATTCTTTACTAACATTTACGGTTTCTTCAACTAGCGTAAATGGCTTTTCTCCGGCAAATGTAAGTATTGCTCTTTCCCCATCTTTTGTATTTATTTTATCTTCTGAAGCCAAATAAGTATTTTTTGGCATATTCATTGGATAAACTATATCATTTAACTGTTTAGATGTTTTTTCTAGTTTAGATGACAAATTTGTTTTAACATTAAAATAATTTTTATTAAATTTAGGATTTAAATCTATACTTTTAAATTTCATTTTTATTTTGATATTTCCATCTTTGTCAAATACCTCTACTTTCTTTACCATTCCATCTTCTAAATATATTTTTTGATTTTTTAATTTTGGGTTATTTTTATAATTTGTGTTGGTCATAATAATAGTGTATTTACCATTCTTTTTTACTTTTTTCTTTTTATCATTTTTTATATCAGAAGCAATACTTTGTAATAAATAACTTTGAGAGTTATTATATGGCCACTCACTTTGAAATTTAAAACTTTTATTTAATGATGGAGTAAGCACATATACACCTTCCTTATTTTTTAATATTATTTGCTCATGATCATTAGTTTTATTAATCATGTTAACCTTATAATAATCCTTATCTTTATATGATACTTTAATATTGTAGGTAAATATATCCTCATTATTTACTATTTCCAATGTTCCTGTAAGATAATAACTATTAATATTATTTACCTTTTTTAAAAAATTATCTAATTCACCTTTATTTTTACCACATCCTGAAACAATTAAACAAATAGTAAAAATTATTGGTAATATTATTTTTTTCATATTTTCCTCCTATAACTAATTTCACTTAATTATATGAGTTTTGTTTATTAATATGAATAATTTTAAAAAATAAGGATATTATAAAAATAGGAAAGGAGCATTTTATGGAAAGTTTACAAAAAGTTGCTTTAGTTTTTACTATTATAGGAGCAATTGTATGGGGATTAATTGGTTTATTTAATTTTAATCTTGTAGACTATATATTTGTAGAAACTCTTAACATTAAATTTTTAGCAAATCTTATATATATAATTGTTGGAATATGTGGAATTATAAATATTGGCATTTTATTTAATCATATAGAATCAAAATAATCGTTATGATTATTTTTTTTATTTAAAAATAGCTTTCTTTTTGCATATTCTATATCACTAATCATATCATCAAACATCAAATTTATATTAATATGTTTATACATAATTTCACCTCAATAGCACTTTAACATATATATTTTATTATTTCATTTAATTCGACATAACTAGCTAAAATTAGAACTTTAATTTTTTCATAAAATAGTGTAGTAAAAAAATTAAATTTATTGTATAATTATAAAAGGTGATTATCATGAATTATCCTAACAGGATAACAAAACAATCAAAAAATACATTATATGGTAATAGAGGTATGAATTTAGAACATGAACTAAATGAAACTAATAATTATTATTTAGTTAATGATATAGCAGTTATTTATAAAAAACCAACACCTATTACTATTACTAAAGTTGATTATCCATCACGTGTAGAAGCAGTTATTAAAGAAGCATATTTTAAAGTTCCTTCTACAACTGACTATAATGGAATATATAAAGGAAGATATATTGACTTTGAAGCAAAGGAAACTAAAAGTAAAAGTTTTCCACTTGCGAATATTCATAAACATCAAATTGAACATCTAGAAAAAATAGTTAAACATGGTGGAATAAGTTTTTTGATTGTAAGATTCACTTTAAAGAATACAACATTTTTACTTGAAACAACAAAATTAATAGAATATATAAAAAATAATGATAAGAAATCTATTCCATACGAATACTTTGAAGAGAATGGATATATTATTAAAGATAAGTTTAATCCTCGAATAGATTATTTGAGTATTGTTGATAAAATCATGGAGGGATAAAATGAAAGATTTTGTTAAAAAGAATTTTGAAAAAATAAAAAAGCTAACTAATAAACATAGAGATTATGTAATAATAGGAGTTTTAAGTGTAATAGCATTCATTATTGGTTGTTTAGCTATTAATCCAATAATATCATTTATTATAATAGCACTTGCTGATGCAGCACTATTTATTCCTAATATAATTAAGAATAGAAAAAAAGTTGATAAAGGTAGGCACATAGCTTTGAAAAAGAAAAATGAAAAAGTTGTTAAAACAAAAAATGAAAAACAACCTAAAAAGAAAAAGAAAAAATTATGGAAAAAGCTACTATTTATTTTCTTATTATTCTGTGTTTTTATAATTATAGCAATTTGTATGTTTGCTGCATACATAGTATCAAATGCTCCAAAGTTTGATCCAAAAGAATTATATCATCAAGAAGCATCAACTTTATATTATAAAGATGGTGATGGTGATTGGGTAGAATTTGCTAAACTAGGAACAGAAAACAGAGAAATAATTACATATGATGAATTACCTGAAGTATTAATAAATGCAATAATCGCTACAGAAGATTCAAGATTTTATCAACATAATGGTGTAGACTTACCAAGATTCTTAAAAGCTACATTCCAAACAGTACTAGGAAGTAGTAATGCAGGTGGTGCTTCTACACTAACAATGCAATTAGTTAAAAACCACTATACTTCTAAAGAAAGAAGTATTACAAGAAAATTTACTGACATGTATATGGCAATTAGCCAAATTGAAAAGAAATATTCAAAAGAAGAAATTTTAGAATTCTATGTTAATGCTCCTTATTTAGGAGGAAGCTCATATGGAGTAGAAATGGCATGTAAAACATATTTTGGAAAATCTGCTAAAGATATAAATTTAGCTGAAGCTGCTATGATAGCTGGATTATTCCAATCACCTGGTGCTGATGATCCACTTCGCTATCCAGAAAGAGCAGAAAAAAGAAGACAAGTTGTTTTAAAGCTTATGGAAAGACATGGTTATATAACAAAACAAGAACGTGAAATTGCAAGTAAAATGACAATTGATAAATTACTTGTTGATACAAATGAATCAATTGAAGGAGAAAACGAATATCAAGGATTTATTGATACAGTAATTGAAGAATTAAAAGATGACGGTATTAATCCTTATACTGGAGCATATGAAATTTATACAACAATGGATAAAAGCAGACAAGATCACATCAATAAAATAATGAATGGTGAATCTTGGGATTGGAAAGATGAAAAAGTTACTGCTGGTATAGCTGTTATTGATGTTAAAAATGGTGGTATAGTTGCTGTTGGAGCTGGTAGAAATAAATCAGCAACTAAAAGAGGATTTAATACAGCAACACAACTTAATAATCAAATAGGTTCTACTGCTAAACCATTATATGATTATTCAGTAGGTATTGAATATGAAAATTGGTCTACATATGAGCCAATGACAGATGAAAATATTTCTTATTCGGATGGTACAGAATTAAATAACTGGGATGGATCTTACATGGGATATTTAACATTAAGAAATGCCCTAGCACAATCAAGAAATACATCTGCTGTTAAAGCATTTAGAAAAAATAAAGTTGAAAATATTAGAGAAGCAGTTACAAAGATGGGATTACATCCAGAAGAAGTATTACACCAAGCACATGCAATTGGTGGATATAATGGAGAATTTCCAGTAGCTACTGCAGCAGCATATGCAACATTTGCTAATGGTGGTGTATATAATTCACCACATAGTTATACAAGAGTTGTAGATAAAAACACAGAAAAAGAAACTAAAAAAGAAGTATCTGAAACAAGAGTATTTAGTGCACAAACTGCTTACATTATGACTGATTTATTACAATCATCAGCTAAAGTAGGTTTAGGAGGATATTCAAATATCAATGGTTGTGTATATGGTGCAAAAACAGGTACATCAAACTTTGATAGTAAAACATTAAAAGCAAGAGGAATGCCAAGTAATTCAATTAATGACTACTGGGTATCTGGAATTTCACCTGACTATGCAGTATCAGTATGGTACGGATATGAAAAGCCAAATAAACAATATCATAATTCATTTGGTACAACATATCATGAAAGATTATTCCAATTAGTTGGTAAAGGAGTTTTCAAAAAAGGTAGTTCATTTAAAAACCCTGGAGGTATATCTAGTGTAGCTGTTGAAAATGAAACATATCCAGCTAAACTACCTAGTGAATATACACCAAAAGGAATGATAGTTACAGAATTATTTAAAAAGGGAACTGAACCAACGGAAAAATCAGAAAGATTTGCAAAACTAGATAGTATTAAAAATTTAAAAAGTTCTGTTTCTGGAAATCAATTAACTCTATCATGGGATGGTATTAAAACACCAGCTGCTATAGATGATGCAAAAGTTGCTGAATTAGCAAGCAAATTATTTGAAACAAAAGGTTTCCAAAATAGTTTTATTTCTAAGTATAAAGGAACAATGGGAAATTTAGTATATAGAGTATACGGTAAAAATGCTGATGGAAGTTTAAGTGAAATACAAGCTACATCAAATACATCTATTACAATTGATTTAACACCAAGTTCACCAAGCACATACGTAGTAAAAGCATCATATTCAATATTTACAGCAAATATGAGTGATGGAGTTGAAACAAGTATTTCATTAGATAATGTTACTGATAGTATTGAATTACAATTAATAGGTGAAGCATCAATAACTACTCCTATTAATACATATCATGAAGAAGGCGTAAAAGCATATAAAAATGGAAATGAAGGAAATGCAAGTATAAAATATACAAATAACGCTACAAACTCACCTGTTGATATTACTACAATGAATTCAACACCAGGTAGTTATACAGTAACCTATTCATTTGAAGGAAAGACTGTTACAAGATCAGTTACAATAACACAATAAAAAAAGACTAATTAATTAGTCTTTTTTTTACATATATTTTTTAATTTACAATCATTACAACTAGGATTAATCGCTTTACAATAATATCTACCAAACAATAATAACTGATGATGAATTTTTCTAGCATTATAATTCTTGAATGTTTTTGTTAATTTCTTTTCAACCACCAATACATCATCTTCTTTTTTAGATAAACCTAATCGATAACTAACTCTTTTAATGTGCGTATCCACAGCTATACATGGTTCATTAAATAATTCGGAAAGAACAACGTTAGTGGTTTTTCTACCAACTCCAGGTAATGATTCTAAATAGTCTCTATTATTTGGAACAACACCATTGTAATTATTTAATAATGATTTAGCGATTTCAATAACATTATGTGCCTTTTTATTAAATGTTCCTATACTTCTTATAATATCTATAATATCATTTACATCAGCATTAGCTAATGCTTCTAAACTATTATATTTTTTAAACAAAATGCTTGTTACACCATTTACCCTTTTGTCGGTAGTTTGTGCACTTAACATAACAGCTATAAGTAATTCATAATCTTTACAGTAATTTAACTCACACTTTGGATCAACAATAATTTCATCTAAATAATTAATTATTTCATTAATTTTCATTTAACCAATCGTAATCAAACATTTCTGTTTTTTTATTTTCAGTTTTTTTCTTGAAATTTTGCTTATCCTTTAAAACATCATCACTATTCTTTATACCCTTCTTTTTCCACTCATATAATATTTTATCTATATATCTTAAATTAGATACACCATTATAAACAGCCTCTTTTAAAGCACATTTTATCAATTCTTCGCTATATCCACTATCAATCCAACTACCAATAAGTTCCATTTCTATTGGTGATAATGTTCTACCAAATTCTTTTTCAAAATTATCATATATATTACTTGTATCATTATTATCATTTTTTTCTTCCTCATTAACAACTAAATATGCTAATTTTTTATATAAATTATCTAATTCAAATACTTCTTCTATTACTCCATTATTCTTATTTGTATTTATTTGTAATAAATCTGTACTATTTAATTTTTCTATTGATTCTAATACTTCTGGTAATGAAATATTTAATTCTTCACTTATTTGTCCAGGATTAAATAGATTATCATCTTGATTCATTATATATATTAATACAATTAGTTCTTTTTCATCTATTTTTAATTCTTTATAATGAGTTAAAAGAATTTTTGGAATAGAAATATTATTTTTTAATAAATTAATTACCTTTTCCATCATATTAATCACCAACTTCATTATATATTATTTTTCAGTCTTTTTCTATATATTTATCTAAATTATATTGTTTTAATAAACTAATACCATTACTATTCATTTTATTTATTTCTTCTTTTATTTTATTATTACTTAAATTAGCAATTAAATAACCGTATTTATTAATACCTTCTATTAAATAATTATCTAGCTTAAAATTTAAATTACCACTAAATCTAATAGCTCTAAGAATACGTAATGGATCATCTTTTAATCTATCCACATTACCAATTAATCTAATAGTTTTATTATCTAAATCGTTTATTGAATTAAGTATATCTATATATTTACCATCTTTATCAATACATAAAGCATTAATAGTAAAATCTCTTCTTATTAAATCCTCATTTAAACTTTCTATAAAATCTATTTCTACATCATTTCTATTTTTTAAATACTTTTCTTTTCTAAATGTAGTGATTTCAAAGTTATAGTTATTCATATGTACTATACAATTACCATAATTTTTATATTTAGTATCTATATCATTAAACAACAATTCTAAATCAGCAACTTTAGCATTTGTACATATATCAATATCAGTAGATTCTATACCTAAATATTTATCTCGAGGATATCCACCTACTATATATGCTTTATAACCATTATTCTCTATAATATTTAATATGTTTAAAGCTGTTTCATACATAAATATCACCATCTTTATAATATCAAAAAGAAAAAGAATAATCAATTATTCTTTTCATAATTCCATGCATCTCTACACATATCTTCAATTGTTTTAGTTGTTTTAAATCCTAATTCATTTAATGCTTTTGTAGGATCAGAATAACAAATAGCAATATCTCCTTCTCTTCTAGGAGCAATCTTGTAATTAATTTTAATACCATTAGCTTTTTCAAAAGCATTTATTATATCAAGTACACTATATCCTACACCAGTACCTAAATTATAAATAAATAAACCTTTATCATGTGATATTTTTTCAATTGCCTTAATATGACCACGAGCTAAATCTACAACATGAATATAATCTCTAACACCTGTACCATCTTTAGTATCATAGTCGTTACCAAATACACTTAAACATTCTAATTTACCACTTGCCACTTTAGAAATATACGGCATTAAGTTAGCAGGTATTCCATTAGGTTCTTCACCTATTAAACCTGATTCATGAGCACCTATTGGATTAAAGTATCTCAAAATAACAATATTCCACTCATTATCAGCTTTATATAAATCTTTTAGTATTTGCTCAACAAATAATTTAGAAGTACCATATGGATTAGTAGTTCCACCTGTTTTACATTCTTCTGTTATAGGTACAACATCTGGAGTACCATATACAGTAGCACTTGAAGAAAAAACAATATTTTTACAATTGTATTTATTCATAACATCAAGCAATACTAAAACTGTTGAAACATTATTAGTATAATATTCCACGGGTTTTTTTACTGATTCTCCTACTGCTTTATAAGCAGCAAAATCAATTACTGCATCTATATCATTTTCAGTAAATATCTTTTCTAAGATATCTCTATCTATCATATTTCCTTCATAAAATTTAACACTTTTTCCAGTTATTTTATTAATTTTATCTAATACATCAATTTTACTATTAGAAAAATTATCTAATACAATTACTTCATAACCATTATTAAGTAATTCTACACATGTATGGGAACCAATATAACCAGTTCCACCTGTCACTAATATTTTCATATAATCACCATTTAAATTATATCATAAAAAAAACAACTAAGCTAGTTGTCTTTTAATATGTTGTTTTGATTTTTGATGATAAATATTATCTATTTTACTATATGTATCATCTTCTAATTTAATACCATGTTTTTTAAATGCATCATACATTTCTCTTAAACTACCTGGTAAATATTCCCAAATAGGTTGTTGTTCTTTTTTACTTTGTTCAAAATTATAAAGCATATATCCATCTTCATTAACAACACTTACATATCTATAAGATCCATCACCATATGTTTGTCTAATAACATCTATACAATTTAATATGTTGCCCATATATTCTATTTTAGTTTTAAAACCTAAAGAAATATTATTCTTTTTTAAATACTGATCCATCTCCTCAAGATTATCAAAATATAATGTACCTAATTTTGTAGTAGTTATACCATATAAAATTAATTGTGATTCATATATTTCATTTTCTTCCATTTTTAAACCCTCCTACTATAATAATTATAGCAAAATTATATGTATTTCTCAATAAAAAAGCAAAGAAAAAAGCATTAGTTTAATGCTTCTTTTAATTTAGAACCAGCTTTGATTGCAACAGCAGTTCTTGCAGCAACAGGAACAGTAGCTCCAGTTCTTGGATTACGAGCTGTAGTTGCAGCTTTTTTCTTAGCTGTAAAAGTAACGAAACCAGTTAAAGTTACTTTACCTTCTTTTTTTAATCCTTTTTCTACTCCTTTTACTAAAGCGTCATATGCTCTACCAGCATCAGCTTGAGTTAATCCAGCTTCTTCAGCTATAAATTTTACTAAATCTGTTTTTGACATTCTAATTACCTCCTATGTTTTTTAAGCTATCTTGCTTACAATTTAATGATACTATGTTTTTAATAGAAAATCAACACTTTTTATTAAATTTTCCTTATTTTTATTGATTTTTTTACAGATTTACATATATTTTTATAGGTGATTATATGAATAGTATAATATTTGATGTTTACCCTTATATTTTATGTATAAATGAACACAAAACAAGAAGAAATCAATTTACTTAATCTTCAAAATATTATTACTACAATTTATATAATTAGCCTGGTTATTTCTATCTATATAACTAATGTAGATAAAGACTGTATAACAAGTCCAAATAAGAAGCATCCTAATACTGTTAAACTTGCTATATTTAATCGAACACTAGTTGTAATATTAACTTCACTATTTTTATATATAAGTATTAAAAATAAAAATATAAACATTAAAAAAGGAAAAAAAACAGATCTATTTAATTTACAAATAATGGCATCTGAAATTAGTCTATTATCTACTATAATTGTTTTATATGTTGTGATTAAATCCATGGGGGAAAACTACACCATTATATCTGGAGTTAGTAATCCTAATTTATAAAAAGAGTGATTATTCACTCTTTTCTCTTAAAAATATTTTGTATATTATTTTCTTAATAATAGGAATATTTAAAAATCCAAAGAATAATATAGCTCCTCCAGCATTTAATATTACATCATCTATATCACAAGTACCACTTGTAGTAATAAATTGTATTAATTCTACAGAAACAGTTATACACAAAATTGTTTCACAAAATCTTAAGAATTTTCTTTCACATTTAAATAATAGTGGTAAGAATAATGCGAATGGCATCATACATACAAAATTACCCAATAAATTATATACAATATTCTTTGTTGTTAAAGCATTATATGATAAATTTTTAATATATAAAGATATAGTTTTAAAAGGTACTATATTTAGGGCATTATCAATATAATATTTAAATGAATTAGTATCTATAATATTATTAATACCTGTTCTTCCCCAAATAGGATCAAACAATGTCAATGTTACTAAAAGAACTAGATATATTATAAAAAATATAAATAAATTTACCCTCATCGGTCTATTACTGTTTATTGCTTTAGATAATTTATATCCACCAATATACATAAATAAACAACTACCACATAATAAAAATATACGAGTTATTTCACTAGGATTAATAGCAGGTATTACCTCTAATAACAAATATATAAGTAAAAATATTACTGATGATAAATAAAATTTTGTATAATCTTTCATATATCCACCTACCTTAATCTTTAAATTTATTAACTAATAATGGTTTTAATAATTCATATACAGCAAATGATATAACATTTACAATAAGTACCATTAATATTTGTTCTATATTAATACTTGCTATATCAATAACCTTTCCTACTGGTGTTATAAAGAATAGTAATTCTATTAATATTACAATTATTAAACCAATATTCATAGCTTTATTTGAAAATAATCCTTGATCTTTAACAAATTGTTTTAAATTACGACATGTAATAGCATATATTAATTCTTGAATTACAACAGATAATAAAACTAATGTACAAGCTACTTCATGAGAATATAGACAACTTGCTACAAAGTATACCCAAATAGATACTAATGTTTCTATTACAGCACTAGATACTATACAAGATATTATAAAAGGCGTAAATAATGGTTGATCAATACTTCTAGGTGCTTTATCCATAATACCTTTTTCTGCCTTTTCAAATGACAATGCAATACTTGGAATTGAATCAGTCATTAAATCAATAAATAATATATGAATAGGAAGTAATAATACATTATTTGTAAACATTCCAACTAATACAATAAATATTTCCGCTATGTTAGATGATAAAGAGAATACAATATTATTTCTAATATTTGAAAATATTCTTCTTCCTTCTTCAATAGCTACTACAATTGTTGAAAAAGAATCATCAAGTAATATTACATCAGCTACTGACTTGGTAACTTCTGTTCCAGTTATACCCATACCTACACCAACATGAGCATCTTTAATTGCAGGAGCATCATTTACTCCATCACCAGTCATAGCAACAACTTTTCCTAAAGCTTCAAAAGTATGAACAATTCTTTCCTTATGACTTGGACTTACTCGGGCAAAAACATTATATTTGGGGATAATTTCTAGTAATTCTTCATCACTATATTTATCTAATTCCGCACCAAGTATTCCTTCTTTTTCATCTTTAATAATTCCAACTTCTTTGGCAATAGCACACGCTGTAATTAATGAATCACCAGTTATCATAACAGGTTTAATTCCAGCTTTAATACATTTTTTAACACTATTTTTTACTGAATTTCTAGGTGGATCAATTATTCCTGCTATACCAGCTAATATTAAATTATTTTCTTCAGATATTGCTTCATCACAATCTTTAATTGGTTTATCCATTTTTTTATAAGCATATGCCATTACTCTTAAGGCATTTGAAGCCATACTATTTGCTTCTTTTTTTATTTTATCTATTTCTTCACCAGTTAATTTTGTTTTTTCATCACCTATATATTTACAACAATTTAAAATATTTTCATATGACCCTTTAACTAAAATATAATCACATTTATTTATTGTATTAATAGATGACATCATTTTTCTATCACTATCAAAAGGTCCCAAAACAATTCTTTTATTATTTTTTCTAATTTCAATAGGTTTTAATTTATTATTTTCTAAATATTTATATAAACAAATTTCTGTTGGATCACCTATATATTTATTTTTATCAACAATAGTTTCATTACATAAAGCAAATATATAGTTTATCATTTCAGAATTATATATATTTATTTCTTTTATAGTCATATTATTTTCCGTAATAGTTCCTGTTTTATCTGTACAAATAACATCAATAGTACCAAGTGTTTCAACAGCACTCATTTGTCTTACTACAGCCTTTTTTCTAGATAAAACACCTGTACCATTAGACAATGTAATTGTTATTACAGCAGGTAATCCCTCAGGTATAGCCGCAACCGCTAACGATATACATAACATTATAGTTTCCATAACATTATTTTTATTAATTACACTATAAAAAAATATAAATATTAATATTAAAAATATAATAAATGTTATTGTTTTACTTAATTCTTTTATTTTTCTTTCAAGTGGTGTTTCTACTTTGTATGGTGTATTTAATGATTTAGCAATTTTACCAATTTCAGTATACATACCTGTACTAACAACTACAGCCGTAACACTACCATTAGTAACACAAGAACCGGAAAAAATCATATTAGCTTGGTCTTGCAGTTGAAGTTCTCCTTTTAATGTTTTAGAGCACTTTTCAACAGCCATACTTTCCCCAGTTAGTGTTGATTCATCTACCATTAGATTAGTTGATTCAATTATTCTAGCATCTACAGATATCTTATCTCCAGCACCTAACATAATAATATCACCAGGTACTAACTCATCACTATCAATTACTTCTATACCACCATTTCTTTTAACAGTAGTCATACTTTTTGAATAGTTTTTTAAACTATCTAATGTTACCTCCGCTTTTCTTTCCTGTAAAAAACCCATAATAGCATTAATTAATACTACAACAGCAATTACAATAGTATCAGTAAAATCATTTGAATAAAAGATACCATATGCATACATAACAAGAGCAGTAATTATTAAAATAACAATCATAGGATCATTAAATTGTGCAAAAAAGATAGAAAGCATTGAATTTTTCTTTCCTTCTTCTATAACATTAAGTCCAAATATTTCTTTTTTCTTTTCTACCTCTGAATCATTTAGCCCTTTTTCACTTGTTTCTAATTCATTATATATATCCTCAATTTTTTTGTTGTAAAACATAAAATCACCCATCTACTCTAATAATTATATCATAGATTTGAACATAAAACCATATTGTATTATATAATTATATTTGTTATAATTATCATGAAAGGAGTAACGTATGAAGAAAGGAATTATTGTATTTACAGCTGTAATTGCACTTGGAGCAGTTGTTGGTTGTGGTAAAAAGAAAAACCAAGTTGTTTGTTCAGGTAAAGCTACTGAAAATGGGCAAACTTATGAAGCTAAAATAGTTGCTAATTTAAAAGATAATAAAGTAGCCGATGGTTACATGGAAATGAAATTTTCTGATGAAAAAACAGCTTCAACAATGTGCGGATTTATGGCACTAGCTAACTCATTAGCTGAAGAAGAAAGCAAGAAAATTGATTACAAATGTAATGGAAAAACATTAAGAATCAACTCACTTGATTCCGATGAAAAATTTACAGGTTTAACTAAAGAAGAATTTATTAAAAAAGCTACTGCAGACTCAAAAGAAATCAAATGTAAATAAAACAAGTTTAAATCTTGTTTTTTTTATAGTATAATATTAATAGGTGAATAAAATGAAAAGAAGAATTAAATGGAAAAATGTTATATTAGCATTTCTATTTTTAGTATTTTTAATTATATTTATAATTTCTATTATTAAAATAATAAAATGGGCTAGCGATAACAAAAGAACTAGTAATCAAATAAAAGAAATTAATAAAATAACTGATATTATTGTTGTAGAAGATAATGAAAAAACTGAAGTTATTGAACAAAAGGATATAAAAAAAGAAGATCTTTATTATGATTTTATTAAAATGAATTTAATTGACGTTGATTTTTCCGAATTAAAGAAAAAAAATAAAGAAACTGTTGGATGGATTCAAGTTGAAGGTACTAATATTAATTATCCATTTGTTCAAACAAGCAATAATGATTTTTATTTAAATCATTCATTTAACAAAAAAGTTAATGGTGCTGGATGGGTATTTCTAGATTATAGAAATAATATAAAGGATATTGATCAAAATACAATTATATATGCTCATGGTAGACTAGATAAAACAATGTTTGGTACACTAAGAACTATATTAAAAAGTAGCTGGTTAAAAAACGAGAAAAATCATGTAATTAAATTATCTACAGAAAGTGATAATACTTTATGGCAAGTTTTTAGTGTATATAAAATACCAAACACTGATGACTATTTAAATATAAATTTTAGTAGTGAAGATTTTAAATCATTTGGTGATAAATTAATCAAAAGAAGTGCCTATGATTTTAAAACTACATTAAATGAAAATGATAAAATACTTACACTATCCACTTGTTGGGATGATAATACTAAAGTAGTATTACATGCGAAATTAATAAAGAAAGAAAAAAAATAAAATATATGTTATAATTTATACAGGGGGAAAAATATGAAAATAATTAATTTAATAACAAATGAATACATATATGATAATTGTGTTCAAGTTATGTTTCCATATGAAGAATATAATATCTTAGATATTTATTTAGATTGGAAAAAAATTGAATATGAAAATGACCCAAGACGGCACATGTTTCCATATAATACTATACCAAGTCATGTTGAAAAAAGAACTAATTATAAAAACTTTATTCTAGATTTTGAAAAGATATATGTATTAAAAACAGGTGCTAGTGGTATGAAATGGAGAAAGGATGAACTATTATCTTGTGCAATTTATAGTTATCCTAGAAAAACATATTATATAAAAGTAGTAAGATATGATAAAAATGCCATTATATTTATGGGTGATAATGAAGAA
>OMSK01000047.1 GCA_900313725.1 uncultured Bacillota bacterium
AATCTTTTAAATAGAAGAATAAACTCTCTATCAACTGGTGAAAAAAAATTAATTTCGTTAGCTACTATTATTATTACAAATCCTAAAATAATTATTATGAATGATCCCTTTTTGTATTTAGATTTGGAAAATAGAATAGTAATAAAAAAATTACTAAAAAAGATAGCAAAAGACTATAATAAGACTATTCTTATTCTTACTAAAAATATTAATGAGGTCTTAGATATAGGAGATAATTATATAATTATTCAAGGTGGTAAAGTTATATTTAAAGGGAAGAAAAAAGAATTAGAAAAAAATATTGATAATATTAAAGTTAATGATTTACAAATATTGGATTTTATACAGTGTGTTAGGAAAAAGAAAAATATTAAACTTGATATAACATTTGATATAAAAGAACTTATGAAGGATGTGTATCGAAATGTTAGATAATATTTTAATAGGTAAATATATTCCTAAAAATTCAGAAGTTCATTCATTAAATTCAGTATTTAAATTCTTATCACTTATAATAATGTTAATTGCTAGCGCATTTATTAATAGTTATCAAGATGTAGTAATGTTATTGAGTTATTTAATTCTTACAATACTTTATAGTGGTATTGATATTAAAGTTTTTATTAAAGAAATATTATTTACAAAAGTATTAATATTTATCATTTTACTAGTAGATATAATCTTTTTAAATCCTATAAATATAATTATATGTGATATATTTAGGTTTATATTTATATTTATATATGCATCAATATATTTACATGTAACTACACTTAATGAACAAATTTTTTCATTAGAAAAAATATTAGATCCGTTAGGAAAATTTACTAGGGATACTAAAGTTAGTTTGTATTTAGCACTAGCATTTAAATTTCCTTATTATTATTTTAGTGAGATAAAAAAGATAAATAAAATATATAAAGAAAGAAATATAAATAAGAAATTTAACTTTAAGGAAAATATATATACATTTAAAGATAATATAGTTCTTGCTTTTAATAATTCAATTGAAAAATTATATAAATTATCTGATGATATGAAATTAAAACTATACGGATATGGAAAATCTAGAACTAGTTACCATAATAGTAAGTTTATGATTAAAGAAAAATTACTTATAGTATTAAATATTGTTATTTTAATAATTGTAATATTTTATTGATGTTTGGAGGTAGTAAAAAATGAGATATTTAATTACAGTTTCCTATGATGGTACCAATTTTAAAGGATACCAAAAACAGCCAAAAGAAAGAACTATACAGGGAGAAATCGAAAAAGCACTTAAAGAAATAAATGGAGGAATAAAAGTTGAAGTTCACTCTTCAGGACGAACTGATGCCGGAGTACATGCTATGGCTCAGAGGATACATTTTGATTTAGACAAAAAAATTCCTCTAGATAAATTAAGCAAGGGATTAAATTCACTTCTTCCAGAAGATATCTTCGTTAGAAATTGTGCTGAAGTTCCCGATGATTTTCATGCAAGATTTTCCGCTATTGGGAAGGAATATATATATAAATTAAACATGGGGGAATATAACCCATTAGAAAGAAATTATGTATATCAATATAACAAAAAGTTAGATGTAGTAGAAATGGAAAGGGCTATGAAATATTTTGAAGGGGAACATAACTTTAAATCATTTACTAAAAGTGATGAAGAAAAAGATGATTATGTTAGAACAATATCTCAAACAAATTTAATCAGAGACCCTAAAAATTTAAATAAAATTACCTTTGTATTTGTTGGAACAGGATTTTTAAGATATATGATAAGAAACATAGTCGGAACACTAATAATGGTTGGGGAAGGTAAACTAAGAAGTGAAGAAGTAATTGATATCCTAAAAAAAGAGGATCGAAAAGCTGCTGGTAAAACAGCAAATCCAGAAGGATTATATTTAAAAAATGTTTTTTATTAATTTACAATATATGTATTTTATAATATAATTGAGAAAAGGAAGTGTTACAAATGGGAAGAGAGTTAAAAAGAAAAGAAGCAAAAAGAAGTGGAAAAAGCGTCAAAGAGGTTCAAAAAAAAGATAATTCAATTTCATCAAAAAACTTACTAATAATATTGGGTGTTCTGTTAGTTTTATTTGCACTTACATATTTATTAGCGGGAATTTTTGCTACAAAAGAAATAAACTTATTTAAAAAAGAAACTAAAGAAACAGAGGAAACAAATAATAATATTAGAAATAGAATACTAGCTCAAGATTCTTTAAAGCAATTAGATGAAACATATTATGTTTATTATTATGATTCAGCAAATGAAGATAGTGAAATATCTGATGTAGTTAGTAAAATAAGTGAGGAAGTATATAGAGTAGATTTAAATGATGACTTTAATGCTAATTTTATTGGAGAACCATCGGGTGTTGTAGATAACTTAGAGGATTTAAAAGTTAAAGATCCAACTGTTATAAAAGTATCTTCATCAAAAATAGTGGAATACTATAGCGGTGAAGAAATAAAAACTTCTTTAAAATAAAGGAGGAAATATGAAAAAACTGTATTTAGATTGTGATGGTGTTATACTAGATACAATTAACAGATCCTATAAAATGTTTGAACAGATGAATATTATCAAGGATAGTGATAGACAAAAGTTTTATGAAGAAACAGATTGGGATGAATTAATATTACTTTCCGGAGAAATTAATAATTCCATATCTAAAATTGAGTTGTTGATGAATTACTTTGATGTAAAAATATTAACACACGTACATTCTTCAAAAGAAGAAGAATCAAAAATAAAATATTTTAAAAATGTATTACCAGAAGTGGAAGTAATAGCGGTGCCAAAAAGCATTGAAAAGGCCGATATGATTAACCCAAAGGATTCAATACTTGTTGATGACTATTATCCTAATTTAATAAAATGGGAAGAAAAAGGTGGAATACCAGTTAAATTTTCCGATTCTGGAAAGAATTATGATTGTATAGTTATAACTGAT
>OMSK01000038.1 GCA_900313725.1 uncultured Bacillota bacterium
GGATATATTCCAGATAATATAAATGATTCAATTATAATGGATACTATAATTGATGAAATAACACTTAATGATAAAGTCGATAATAAACTATTAAATAAACTACTAGAAGAATATAATTTAAAAGATAGAAAATATGATAATCCAAAAAATCTAAGTAATGGAGAACAACAATTATTATATATAATCTCTAGTTTAGTTAGAAAACCCAAAATAATCATCTGTGATGAATCATTTACTAATGTAGATAATTTAGTAAAAGATAAAATACTAAAAACATTAAAAAAATTAAGTTTTGAAAAAGGCATAACTATAATTAATGTAACAAATGATACTGAAGATATATTATATGGTGATAATGTAGTAATATTATCAGATAAAAAAGTTATAATTAATGATAAAAAAGAAGCCATTTTAAGTGATGAAAAACTATTTAAAAAACTTAATCTTAAAATGCCATTTATGGCAGAACTATCTTTAAAACTAGGTTATTATGGCTTACTTAATAATATAGAAACAGACATGAATAGGATGATTAATAAACTATGGAAATCAAAGATGTAGTATTTACTTATCCTAATGGTAGAACCATAATAAATAATATTAGTTTAAAGATAGAAAAAGGTAGTATTTTAGGTATAATTGGACCTAATGGATCAGGTAAAACAACACTACTTGATATAATGGCCAATCTAATTAAACCTACATATGGAGAAATAAAAAATAATGAAACAATAGGTTATTTATTTCAAAATACTAAGAGTAGTTTCTTCTGTGAAACAGTTAAAGAAGAAATAGAAATGAGTGCGATAACTCATAATTATAAAATAAAACAACTAAATAAAAGAGTAAAAGATGTATTAAAAATACTAAATTTAAATGAAGATATATTAAATAGGAATCCTATGACTTTATCTAATAATGAAACAAAATTAGTAGGACTTGCTTCTATCTTAATATATAATCCAAAGATATTAATACTAGATGAACCTACAAATAATCTAGATGATAAAACTAAAAAAGAATTACTTGTTTTACTTAAGATGTTAAAAAACAGATATCATAAAACAATTATAATAGTTTCACATGATATGGAATTTATACATAAATTAGTTGATAACATAATTGTACTTAATAATGGTGAGATAGTATTACATGGTAATAAGTATCAAGTATTTAGTAATACAAGAATCCTAAAAAAATATGGATTACTTGCTCCTAAAATAATGTTATTTAGAGAAAGAGTATTAAATAGAAAAGGAATTAGACTTGAATATAGAGATGAAATAAATGATTTAATAAAGGATATATTTAGAAATGTTTACTAATATAACTATTGGAAGATATATTTATAAGAATTCTCTTATTCATAAAATAAATCCCTTATTTAAAATAATATCTATTATTATTATTTTAGTATCTAGTTTATTATTTAATTTAATACAAAACATATTATTACTAATTCTTACAATTCTATTAATATATTTAACAAAAGTAGATATGAAAACATATTTAAAAAATATCTATGGATTTAGATTTTTTATAATAGGAATACTTTTAATATATATAATATCTCGAGTAAGTGTATTTGTAATAATAAATAATATAATTAAAATAATAATAAATATATTAATATCAAGTACTCTTTTATATACAACAACACTAAAAGAATTAAATCATGGTCTATATAAATTATTTTATCCATTAAAATATATTAAAATAGATCCAGCAAAAATAAGTATTGTACTAACACTTTCAATTAAATTTATAACATTAGTATTTGAAGAAACAGATACAATATTTAAAGCATTTAAAAATAGAGGTTTAAAATTTGATGGAAGTATTAGATTAAAAATAAAAAAAATTAAGATGTTTATATCTACATTATTCTATTTATTATTAAAAAAATCTGAGAATATTTCTAATAATTTAACTATTAGAAATTGTGATTTAGAAAAATTGGTAAATAAGAAAAAACTTAGAATAAATTATTTAGATGCCTTATTTTTAACAAATATAATACTTGTTATTATAATAATATTTAAAATAGTATAAACAATATTGATTTTAATATTGTTTTTCTTTATAATATGTTTGAGGTGATAATATGCGTTATTTAATAACATTTTCATATGATGGAACACTTTATAATGGTTATCAAAAACAACCAAATAAAAATACCATACAAGATAAAATAGAAGAAGCTTTATATAAAATTACAAATAAAAAAATTACTATTCATTCAAGTGGAAGAACAGATAGTAAGGTACATGCGATTAATCAAAAAGCACATTTTGATTTAGATAAAGAATATGATTTATATAAATTACAAAAAGGAATAAATAGTTTAATACCTAATGATATTTATATTAAAGATATTAAAGTAGTTAAAGATAATTTTCATGCTAGATTTAATGTAAAAAAGAAAATATATATATATAAACTAAATGTCGGTATTTACAATCCTATAGATAGAAATTATATATATCAATACAATAAAGAACTAGATGTAAATAAAATGATAGAAGCATCTAATTATCTATTAGGAGAACATAATTTTAAAGCTTTTACTAAAACAGATATAACAAAAGAAGATTATATAAGAACAATCTATAAAATAAATATAAAAGAAAAGAATAATATTATCACAATAGAATTTATAGGAAATGGTTTTTTAAGATATATGGTTAGAAATATGGTTGGAACTTTAATATCTGTAGGAGAAAATAAGTTAAATCCTAAAGATATAATACATATACTTAAAAGTGAAGATAGAAGATTCGCATCTAAAACCGCTAATCCAGAGGGTCTATATTTAAAAGATGTCAAATATTAATAAAATATTAATAAAATATTGACTTTTAGCTTATTTTTTAATATAATTTTAATTGGTACATTTTTAAATCCCATAAAGAAGTGATTGTTGGGACCAATTACTTCAAAATCTAATTAGAGAAAGGGAAATATTATGAAAAATACATATATGCAAAAAAAAGAAGAAATCGTTCGTAACTGGTATGTAATTGATGCTGAAGGACAACCATTAGGTAGAGTTGCTTCTAAAGCTGCTAAAATGCTAATGGGAAAAAACAAACCTACATATACACCATATGTTGATTGTGGAGATAATGTAATTATTGTTAATGCATCAAAAGTTGCTCTTACTGGTAATAAATTAAATGATAAAATTTATTACGATCACAGTAGATATACTGGTGGTTTAAGAGAAAGAACAGCAAAAGTTATGAGAGAAAATTATCCAGTAGAAATGGTGGAAAGAGCTGTTAAAGGAATGTTACCAAAAGGAAGACTTGGACGTCAAATGTATAGAAAGTTATTTGTTTATGAAGGTGCAGAACACCCTCATAAAGCTCAACAACCTGTTGAATGTAAATAAGGAGGAATATAAATGGCAGATAAGAAAGTTTATATAGGTACAGGAAGAAGAAAATCATCAGTTGCTCAAGTTAAAATGGTTCCTGGTAAAGGAAAAATAACTGTAAATGGTAGAGATGTTAGAGATTTCTTCCCATATGAAACTAATGTAATGGATTTAATGCAACCTCTAGTATTAACTTCTACAGATGACAAATTTGATATTGAAGTTAAAGTTAACGGTGGAGGATTCACTGGTCAAGCTGGTGCTATCCGTTTAGGTATTACAAGAGCTTTACTTCAATATGACGAACCAAATGAAGGTAACGAAGGATCATTCAGATCTGTTCTTAAAAAAGCTGGTTTTATAACTCGTGATTCACGTGTTAAAGAACGTAAGAAACCAGGTTTAAAAGCTGCACGTCGTGCTCCACAATTCTCAAAAAGATAATTATATGTATTCAAAAAAGTCCATTTGGACTTTTTTATTTTGCTTTTTAATATATATATGTTATAATAAAAAGCAATCAGGTGATAAAATGAAAGTATTTTTATATTTATATCCAATAGAGGAATATATGAGAATGTTTATGTTTTATAATGATAAAATGTATGATACAGAAGGAATAGAAAGACCACTTCCTATATTAAATGAAACAATAGATAAAAGATATAGAAAAAATGGATATCAAATAGTATATGCATTATATCCAGATAAAAAAATGTTTGGAATAGAAAAACAAGAAAATGATAAAATTATATATACTGATATAACATTTTCACAAGCAAGCGCTATTGATGAAAAAGGAAATATAAAACAAAACTTTATTCCAAAATATCCAGATGAATTATATTTGTTAAATCAATTAGGTAATGTAGAAGAATTAGTAGTAGGTGGATTTCATTCAACAGATTGTGTTAAAAAAGTCGCAGAAGTAGCTCTACAAAATAATATAGATACATTAGTTGATTTAGATTTAACTGATTTATTTTTTAACTTATATAGAAGAGAAAACTATTTTAATAAAGAAATATATGATCCAACTAGACTTAGACAAACTTTAATAAACAGTAGTGTAATAGATACAATAGATGAAAACTATTCTAGTCCTGTTTATAGATTTAACAATTCAAAGACAAGATAAGCCATTGAATACAATGGTTTTTTTATGGTATAATTATTAAGGAGGTAATTATGACAAAGTATTTAGAAACAATAAATCCACTTATTAAAGAATATTATGATATTTTATCAGAAGATTTTCCTGAGTTCTTACTAGATTATATAGAAACACCTAGAATGCAAAAACAAGATGGAATATCTTGTTCAAGAGGTTTGTATTATTCAAAAATATATAATATAGAATTATGGTATTCTTCTTTAGAACATAGTATTGCAGTAGCGCTTGTAATATGGCATTTTACTCATGATAAAAAACAAACTTTATCAGGTTTATTTCATGATATCTCAAAACCATCTTTTAATCATTGTATAGATTTTATGAATGGTGATTATGAAAAACAAGAATCTACTGAAGAATTAACTAAAACTATGATAGTAGAATCAAAAGAAATAATGTCTTTATTAAAAAGAGATAATATTGATATAGAAGAAGTATGTGATTATCATATTTATCCAATAGCAGATAATGATACACCTATGCTTTCAGCAGATAGATTAGAATATACATTATCTAATGGACTAGGTCAAATAAAAAAAATATGGGATTTAAATGAAATTAAAAAAATATATTCAGATATATCTATTATAGAAAAAGAAGATAATGAACCAGAAATGTGTTTTAATACATTAGAAATAGCAGAAAGATTTGTGGAAGTAATGAGTGAATTATCTATTTTATATATGGATGATAAAGCTAGATTTGGTATGGAATTTATCGCAGAAATAATGAAAAGAATGTCTAAACTAGGATTAATAAAAGTATCTGATTTATATGAATTATCAGAAAAAGAAATAATTGAAAAAATTAAAAATTGTAAAGAAGAAAATATATCTAATTGTTTTAAAATATGGCAAGAAGCAGATTCTGTTAAAGTAAGTGAAGAAAAACCAAAAGATTATTATTCAGTAAATGTAAAAGGTAAAAAAAGATATATTAATCCTTTAGTAAAAACAGAAGATGGAATAAAAAGAATATCAGAAATATCTACTAAAGCCGAAGAATGTATCAATAAATGTTTAAATTATTCATTTGATAGATATGTTTATATGGACTTTAATTTTACAGATAAAGAAAAAGTATTAACAAAAAAATAAGGAGAAAAAATGAAAAAGTTAGAAGAAAATAAAGTATTATATGCATTAGTTTTATCAGTATTCACAATATTAGCGGGTATGATAATCCAACCACTATTAGACTTAATAGTAGCTAATATACAAGGGAATAAATTTAAATATGATATAGATGATCATATAATCCAACCAATAATATTTGGTATAACATTTGGAATATTCTATACATTATTATATTTCAAAATTAAAAAGAATAAATAATCACTGTATGGTGATTTTTCTTTTTTTGTTGTATAATTAATATGGTGTTAGATATTATGAATTATAATATAGATGAATTAAAAAAATATGGCTTTAAATTAGATAAAAATAAATATATATTAAAACAAGATATTGATAATAATTTATATGCACTATTTACTATAAATAAAGATATAAATACAATTGTTTATGATAAAATAACTAATGAAGAATTTATTCCATATAAATTAACTACTACTGTAGGTTCATATGTATCAGATATAAGAGAAAAAGTAGATAAAATAAAACAAGATATAATAAATAATTGTTTTGGTAATAATACAAAGAATATAATAGTAAATTATATACATGAAAAATATAAAATAATGGAAGAACATCCATGGGATGATTATCCTAATTATTATACATTTAAAACTAATAATAAGTGGTTTGGATTAATAATGAGAATACCATATAAATCACTTGGTATAGATAGTATAGAAGAAGTAGATGTTATAAATATTAAAATAGAACCAGAAAAAATAGAAGAATTAGTAGATAATAAACAATATTTTAAAGCATATCATATGAATAAAAAATATTGGATAACCATAGTTCTTAACTATAATACAGATATTAATAAATTAAAAGAACTAGTAGATAATAGTTATAAATTAGTAGGAGGTACAATATGA
>OMSK01000030.1 GCA_900313725.1 uncultured Bacillota bacterium
CTAAGGCCGGACTTGAACCGGCACGGGATTTGACTCCCGCAGGATTTTAAGTCCTGTGCGTCTACCAATTTCGCCACTCAGGCACAATTTCATGTCAACAAATAAGTGCTGACATGAGTAATTATATAATATTTTATGCAAAGTTGCAATAGTTTTTGCAAATTTTTTTATTTTTTTAAGATATTTCTTGCAGCAATTACACCACTTATTGATGATTGCATTAATCCTCTTGTAATTCCTGCACCATCTCCAATAGCGTATACTCCATCATATTTTGTTTGTAAATTATTGTCTACTTCTATTTTTGCTGAATAAAATTTTACTTCTACTCCATAAAGAATTGTATCTCTTCCAGATATTCCTGGACATACATGTTCTAATTCATCAAATGTTTCAAGTAGTGCAGTTACAATTCTTGAAGGTAAAACATAAGATAAATCACCTGGAACTGCATCTTTTAATGTTGGTGTATACGATAATTTTTTAATTCTATCATATGTTGATCTTTTACCATCTTTTAAATCTTTTAATCTTTGAACCATTATTTTGCCACCTGTTAACATATTAGATAGTCTAGCTATATATTTTCCATATGTGATTGGTTCATCAAATGGTTCAGTAAATCTTGATGATACAAGTAATGCAAAGTTAGTATTATTACTTTTTATATCATGATAGCAATGACCATTAACTACTGCTAGATTATCATCATAGTTTTCTTGTGAAACAAATCCACCTGGATTCATACAAAATGTTCTAACCATATTTTCTGTTGTTTTTGAACTATTGTAAACCTTAAATTCATACAAATTATTTGTCAAATGATCTGTTATTGATCTTGGTAATTCTACTCTTACTCCTATATCGACTTGATTATTAGTTGTTTTTACTTCATTCTTTTTACATTCATTTATTAACCATCCTGAACCACTTCTACCGACAGATAGTACAATATTTTTTCCTTTATAAGTGTTTTTATCTGACTTTACAGTTTTATTTTTCATATCCACTTCTTTTATTTCTTCTTTTGATATTACTTCAACACCTTGACCAACTATATAGTCATACATTCTTTCCATTATTTCCGCACTTTTTTCTGTTCCTAAATGTCTTATAGGACACTTAATAAACTTTAATCCATACTTACTGCATTCATAATCAAATTCATTTGCAAATTCTTCATTATATGATATTTCTTTATCTCCACCATATTCTAAATAAATACTATCTACATAGTGAATTAATTCATTTAATTTATCCGCATCAATATAATCTTCTAACCATCCACCTACATCTTTTGATAATGATAATTTACCATCTGAAAAGGCTCCTGCCCCTCCAAAACCGCTTGATATATTACATGGTTTACATGACATACAGTTTAAAGTTTTTGCTTTTGGGCATTTTCTTACTTTAATACTATTTCCTTTATCAAACATTATTATTTTTAATTTTTTATTTTCTTTTAACAATTCTAGTGCTGTAAATATTCCTGCTGGTCCACTTCCAACTATTATTACATCATACATATTTAAACCTCCCTTAAACAAAAATAATTAAGCACAAGCTTAATTATTTTTCAAATCCATTTTTTTCTAAGAATTGTGCAAAATTTTCATAATCATCATATCCAACCCAAGTATCTTGTAGTTTTCCATTTTTTACTAAAAGTACCATTGGAGTTGCAGTAAAGTTTTCTTCAAGAAATTTATTTTCATTATCCTTTTCTAATATTTTTTTACTATCTTCTGAAGTTAATTTGTCCATATCATAATAATATGTTTGATATCCATATTCAGTTTGTGCTTGTTGAAGTGCTGGTAGGAATTGTACACAATAACCACAAGTTGCTCTACCTATATAAATAAGTTTTGTTTCCTTTGAATCAAATAGATCTATTGCTTCATCCATTGTTACTTCTTTAAACATACTTACATCATAATTTGAATTAATTTGTTCTTCTGTTCCTTTTTGATTTTGATCTTTTGATTTATCTTTGTCTGTTGTTATTTTTACATTTGAAGCAAATAATATTATTGTATTAATTGCAAGTAAGGCAATTATAATATAAACACATTTTAATATTTTTTGTAATATTTTTGAATCTTCACTCATATTGTTCCTCCTAATATAATTTTATCATATTATATATTTCATGACAACATTATCTTGATTTAATAATTAGAATAATTATTATTATTTCTATAATAAAACTAATTGTCCAAAATAGTTTTTTTCTTCGTTCTTTATTTTTTTCTCTTTTATCTACTTCTTCTAAATCTGTTAAAATATTATGTATTTTTTCTTTCATCACATCTTCATTACTTTTTATATCTTTTTCTACTTGTTTTTCTGTTTCATAGTTATTTTTTTTGATTATTTCTTCTTCAACTATATCCTCATTATTCATGTTACCACCTATTTTAATTTTATCATTTATATTATAATAAGTAAATAAAAAAAGGCTTATGCAGCCTTTATTTTATTCATATACCAACGTACTTTACTTGCCCATGTTGTACTTTGAGCATATACTGGATTCATTTTTTCAGGTGTTGTTAACCCTTTTGAATAATATCTTTTATATAATATATTTAAATATCCTTTAATACCATCATCTAAAGTTGGGAATGCCATATATTTACCATTTCCACCTTTTAATCCACCTAAGTTGTTATGTGATCTAACTAAACCACTACAACTATATGAACATCCAGTTTCATGTAAAGTAATTGCTAGTGCTAGATATGGATCTAGTCCTAACTCTATCGAATATGTTGCAAATAGTCTTCCTTTTCCTTTTAATGATGAATTCATTGATCTTTCAAGTTTTTCTGATAATTCGTCAATTGTTAAATCATCCCATACTACGCTTGCTTTTCTTATTTCTTCTTTTACGTCATTTTCAGCTTCTTCTAAAAATACTTTAGAATCATTATAGAAGACTTTACTATTAATTGTAGCATTATATTGTTTTTTTTCTGTTGGAATATTCATTACTAATAATCCTGACAATATAAGTACAAATCCTGTTATAATTGCAACCTTTTTCTGGTTTATTTTCACAATTTCACCTCTCACTTTTTTTAAAAAAGCAAATTTATCTTATCATGAATAAACTATCTTGTCAAATTTTCATAACGTGATGAAAATTTCTCAATTGAAGGTCTTTTAGCATTTATACGTTTAACATGTTTTGATAAAAAGTTATTATATTTTATAATATCTTCTTCAGTATATTCATCAAAATAAAATTTATCAAGGCATATTATATTTAAATCATCATCTTCTCTTCTGGCAGGAGCTGTTACATGTCCATATGGATTTATATCTAATCCAAAATGTCCTTTAGATACTATATCATATTCTGCATTTGGATAAATATTTTTTAAAATTTCGATAAATTTTATACATTCTTCATTATATGCCTCATTTAAAATATATTGTTCTATTCTATTTAATTCTTCTTGTTGTTCACTACCTATTACATGATTTCTATAACTAAATGGTAAACCATTATTATAAAAATAAGTAGCTACTCGATGATTGGTAAATATCATTGTTGCTTCTACTACACGTTCTCCTTTTGATCTACCAATTATATTGGTATTTGTTATATTATTTGTAGTTCTGTTTACTTTTTCATATAAAGGATCTTTTTTATAGTAGCTTTGTAATATATTTGAAGCTGTATTTAGTTTTTTTACTGTTTCTGATAATTTGTCATTACCATCCTTCTCTAAAATATGGTTAAAATCTTTATATGTCATATTTCTATCTACTTTTATTACTGATTTAATAAATTCATCTTTAATAAATTTACCATTTTCATCAAATTCAAAGTAATATGATATAGCAGGTCTATAATTACCTTCATTTAAACTAATTAATTTTTCCATTAATTCCTCTGGAAATAATGGATATGTTTTATCAGATAAATATATTGATGTTGTTCTTTTGGCAGCTTCATCAAATATTATACTATCTTTATCAATTACAGCCATAGGATCAGCGATATGGACTCCAAGTTGCACATGATTATTATCAAGTATTTTAACTGATAAAGCATCATCTATTTCTTTAGCGTCTTCTCCATCAAATGATAATATATAATCATCTATGATAGATCTATCTTTATCTATTGTATAATTATTTATTATTTTTTTTACTTCTGTTTTTATTGCTATATTAAAAGATGAAGGAATATCATATTTATATTCATAATATTCTATACTTTTTTCTTCTTCCTCGTCTATTACTTTTTCAAGTAAAATATTTAAAAAGAATGTTTTCATTTTTTTATCTTTTTTTATTTCTTTTAAACTTTGTTTTATTTTTTTTAATATTGTTTGTTTATCTATAATATCAAATATAAATTTAGGTGATGTTAATATATAGTTTATTATTTCATCATAATATAATATTTCATCTCTTCCTGTTTCTTTATTATAATTAATTACTTCTTCTATATATTTATCAATAACACTTACAATTATTTTTTTATTATTTCTATCAAAATAGTTTACTAAATATGGAAATCTTTGTAATGCGTCTTTAAATATAGAT
Source organism: uncultured Bacillota bacterium (assembly GCA_900313725.1). GTDB lineage: Bacteria > Bacillota_I > Bacilli_A > RF39 > UBA660 > OMSK01. Next base: position 4,567 of record OMSK01000030.1, read on the forward strand.
GTTTTTTTTAAATCAAATATTATATAGTCTATTATTTGATAATGTGGGCCATCATATTTATCAACATAATCATACAACATAGATATTTGAATTAATTCTATATTATTTATTAGGTTTTTAAGGAATTTATAATTATGATTTGTTTTATCTATATTACCTGGTTTTTGTACTAAAAAAGTTTTTACTTGTTGATGTATTTTTTTAAATTTTTCATTTAATTCTTTTTGATTCTTTTTTCCATAAATAGGTAATATTTTTATTAATGTATCTAAATAATCTATATCTTTATCATAACTAAAATTATTTATTTCTTCTTCTAGTATTTCGATACATGAATTACATATTGTATTACTATTATATTTATTTAATCCTTCTAAATTACCAGATTTTATTATATTTTTTATTTTTTCTGTTTTAACCATAACCCACCTACTTATTTGTATTATTATAATAATTAAATTCCGCTAATTCTCCTGATACTTTATCTAATTCTTCATTATATTCTTCGTTTAATATTTCCTCTATTTCATATATTAAACTTGATATATTATTATATTTTAAATAATCTATGTCATATTTATTTAATATTTCAATTTGTTCATCAGATAAAAGTAATCCATTATCTCTTTTCTTGTGCATTTTTTTATCAAAATTTATATCTATTATCTTTTCAAAATCCATATAACCTACTACCTCCTATGATAATTATAACATTTATAATTAAAGAAAAAAAGTTATTTCATAGTGAAATAACTAATTATTTTTATATTTAAATAATACGGAAGGTCTATGTCCTCCACCCGTTCTCATTTTGTTTGTTTTTATTACTTTATCTTTTATAATTCTTCTAAATGCTGGATCAAGTAATTTTTTACCTAGTATTACTTCATATACTTGTTGTAATTCTTTTAATGTAAAATATTCTGGCATCATGTTAAATACTATATCTGTGTACTCTATTTTATTTTTTAATCTTTCTATTCCATTAACTATTACAAGTGGATGATCAAAGGCTAATTTATTATTTTCTAATACTTCATATCTATATTTATTAGTTGTTTTTTCTTTTAATATTTTTTTAATTTTAAATTTAATTTTTTCAATACCATTATCTAGTGTTAAATCAATAATATTTTTATCTTCTAATATCATTACATTAAACCATGAGGCATTATTAGAAATCATATTTGGTAATTTATTTTTATCTATCAAAGCTATATAAGAAGTAGAAATTACTCTCATACGTGGATCCCTTTTTGGATTACCATAAGTATATAATTGTTCTAAGTATATGTTGTCAAGATTTGTTTCGGTTTTCAATATTCTATTAGCAGCATCTTCTATATCTTCATCTATGCCTATAAATCCACCTGGTAGGCACCATTTATCTTTAAATGGATAGGTATTTCTTTTTACAAGTAAAATACTAAAATATTTTTTATTTAATTTACGATAATTTTCTTGAACACCATTTGCAACACTAAATAATAGTATATCAGTAGTTAATGATAATTTATCATATTTATTTGAATCATAATCATTTAAAAATTCTATTTCACTTTTATATTCTTTCATTGTACACCTCTATATCAATTATATCATATAATTATTCCCAATCATCATATACATTTCCATCTTCTCTAAATATTTTATATCTATTATATGTATCCATACAATTTTCATCTAATCTTATTGATATATTTCCTTTATATAGCATAATATCCTCTTTTAGTTTATCTAGTTTTTCTTTTAATATTTGATGTTTTTCTATGTAATTATCAACTTTTTTATTTACTCCATTACTTTTTTGTAATACTTTAAAAGTTAACTGAGTTACATTTTTTGGAAGTATATTTATTATATCCTCTAATGTATAATTATTAAATGTATCTGTAAGTAATATAACATATCTATTTATTTTTCCACATGGTTTTATATTTTTTATCAAATTATAATATGGGATTGAATAAGCAACTACATCTAATTCTTGATATATTTTATTTTCTTTATAAAAATGTGTTTGTATTTCAATTTGGATATTTGGATTAGTATTTCTTACAATATTTATTATATCTTTAACACATTCTTTTGATTGCATTGGTTCATTTGTACCTGTTATTACTATATATCCTAAATCACTATTATTTTTTATTGTATTTATTAGATTATTTTTCCAATAATTATAATTATTTGTATAATTATCTATAAATTTATTATTATGTTCATGAGTTTTTGATATACAAAATGGACAATTATAAATACACTCCATATGTGGTGTTAGTACTTGTAAACTTTTCATATTATCACCTTTTTTCTTTTAATTTATTTTTTATTTCATTTACTTTTAAATTTACTCCATTAAAGTAAAAGTATTCTACTTCATTATTATTATGTAAATCATAATTATCATATCTTATTCCACAATCAAAATTTATTTCTAATACTTCCATGTTTTCCTCAAGTAAAACAATACCTAATATTTTTTTTAAGTCTTCTAAATTCAAATATTTTTTTAATTCTACTTCTTCATCTAATAATTTTTTTGTAATAATTTGAATAATTTCAACTGTACATGTTTTATCGTCATAATAACCAGTATATTCTATTTTCGGATTTGTTATAATTTTACAATTAATATTTTCATATTTTTCATAATAATATTTAATTAATTTTTCAAATTGTTCAACATTTAATTCTAATTTCATATATATTCCTCTTTCTTATTAACAATTTGTTAAAAACAAATTGTATAAAATTAACAGTTTTTATTTCTGTTATTAACATTATATTAATAACAATTGATTTTGTCAAGTATTTTTAACAAAAAAGGAAGATTTTTTAATCTTCCCATTTCCAATTTGTTATTTCTGGCATATCTATACCATATTCATGTATATATTCTTTATGCTCTACTAATTTTTCTTTACACCATTCTACAAGTGCAGATCCTTTATTACCTAATTTAGGTAAATATTTAATAGCATCGATTACTAAATGATATCTATCTATTTCATTTTGTACTCGCATATCAAATGGAGTTGTAATAGTTCCTTCTTCATTATATCCATGTACATGCATATCTTTGTTATCTCTTTTATATGTTAGTTGATGTATTAAGTTTGGATATCCATGAAAATTAAATATTATTGGTTTATTTTTAGTAAATATCATATTATATTCACCATCAGTTAATCCATGTGGATGTTTTAAATTTGATTCAAGTCTCATTAAATCTATAACATTTACTACTCTTATTTTTAATAAAGGAAAAGCTTTTCTTAATATTTTTGTAGCAGCTAGTGTTTCAAGTGTAGGTGTATCTCCTGCACATGCCATTACAATATCTGGTTCGCTACCTTCATCATTTGAAGCAAATTTCCAAATACCTATTCCATCAAAACAATGTCTAAATGCTTCATCCATATTTAACCATTGAGGTCTTGGATGTTTAGATGCCACTATAACATTAATATAATTTCTTGATTTAATACAATGATCAAAACAAGCTATTAGGCAATTTGCATCTGGAGGTAAATATAATCTTACTATATCTTGTTTTTTAGTTACTATATGATTTAAAAAACCTGGATCTTGATGCGTAAATCCATTATGATCTTGTTGCCAACAATGTGATGACAATACATAGTTTAGTGAAGCTATTGGTGCTCTCCAAGGCAATTGTTTTGTTACTTTTAACCATTTAGCGTGTTGTGAAGTCATCGAATCTACTATTCTAATAAATGCTTCATATGAACTGAAGAATCCATGTCTTCCAGTAAGTAAATATCCTTCTAGTGCTCCTTCACAAAAATGTTCTGAAAGATAAGAATCAATAATTCTACCATCTGGTGATAAGTAATCATCACCAATAATTATTTTATCATTCCATTTTCTATTGGTTACTTCAAATACCGAATTTAATCTATTTGACGCAGTTTCATCAGGTGCGAATACTCTAAAGTTTTGTGATTTTTGATTTAAAACACAAACATCTCTAACATATTTTCCTAATTCTCTCATATCTTCTGCTTCAATGGTTCCTCTACCTGTAAATTTAACCCCATATTTACGATAATCAGGTGTTCTTAATGTTTCAAGTAAAAGTCCTCCATTAGCATGTGGGTTGGCTCCCATTCTTAATCTTCCTTTAGGAGCTAAATCTCTTAATTCTTTTATTAATCTACCGTCTTTATCAAATAATTCTTCAGGATGATAACTTCTTAACCATTTTTCAAGTAATCCTAATTTTTCTTCATTGTCTATTGTAACTGGTACTTGATGAGCTCTAAATGAATTTTCAATTTGTAGTCCATCTACTTTTTTAGGACCAGTCCATCCTTTAGGAGTTCTAAGAATTATCATAGGCCAAGTTTTTCTTGATTGTTTATTTGCTAGTCTTGCATTTCTTTGAATTGATTTAATTTCAGCAATTACTCTATCCATAACATCACACATTTTTTTGTGCATTGTCATTGGATCATTACCTTCTACTATATATGGATGCCATCCAAATCCACTGAATAAATCTAGTAATTCTTTATTACTCATTCTACCTAGTACTGTTGGATTGGCTATTTTATATCCATTTAAATGAAGTATTGGAAGTACTGCTCCATCTGTTTTTGGATTTATAAATTTATTTAAATGCCAACTATTTGCTAGTGGACCAGTTTCTGCTTCTCCGTCTCCTACAACACAAGCAGCTATTAATTCCTTATTATCTAGAACTGCTCCATATGCGTGAGATAAGCTATATCCTAATTCTCCACCTTCATGTATTGATCCAGGTGTTTCTGGTGCTACATGGGATGATATTCCTCCAGGAAATGAAAATTGCTTAAATAATTTTTTTAATCCTTCTTCATCTTCTGTTATATCAGGATATACTTCACTATATGTCCCCTCTAAATATACATTGGAAACAATAGCATTTCCTCCATGTCCTGGTCCTGATATATATATCATGTTTAATCTATTTTTTTTAATTACTCTATTTAAATGAACATATATAAAGTTTTGACCTGGAACTGTTCCCCAGTGTCCTACTATTTTTTTCTTTATATCACTCATCTGTAATTCTCTTTTTAATAATGGATTATCTAATAAATATAATTGACATGCTGATAAGTAATTTGCTGCTCTAAAATACATGTCTATCTTTTTTAATTCGTCGTTCATAGGCCCCTCCTATTCTTATATAATTATATAATAAATATTATTTATTTTCAATAAAAAAAGTAGTATTTAACTACTTATGATATATTTCATTATTAAGAATTTTATAACTTCTATATATTTGTTCTAATAACATTACTCTAAACAATTGATGCGGAAATGTTAATTTAGAAAAAGATAACTTATAATTGCTCATATTTTTTATATCATTATGGATTCCATATGAACCACCTATTATAAAAGTAATATTGGAATTTTTAATTTGTAACTCATTTATTTTATTTGATAATTCGACACTATCTAGTTCTTTTCCTTCTATTTCTAATGTAATTATATACTCTTTTTCTTTTATTTTAGAAAGTATTTCATCTCTTTCTTTTTCTAATATTATATTGATATTATCATTATTAATATCATTTAATTCTATTAATTCTATTTTGGTATATTTTGATAATCTTTTTAAATATTCTTGAATGGCATCTCTATAGAACTGTTCTTTTATTTTTCCTATACATATTATTTTTATCATATTTCTATTAACTCCGTTTTTTCTTCTTGACTAGATATTATTATATTATCAAATTTAATATCATTTTCTTTTAATTTATTTTTTAATGTATTTAATGCTACTTCAGGATCATTATTTTCATGACTTAAGTGAATTAGTACTATATTTTTAGTATCTTTTCCTATATAGTCAACCAAATATTTAGCTGACATTTCATTTGATAAATGGCCTTTATCTGATAGAATTCTTTGTTTTAAATGATATGGATATTTTCCATTTTGCAACATTTTAACATCATGGTTACTTTCCATAATATAGATATTTTTATTTGTTAATTTTTCTTTATATTTTCTATTTAAATAACCGGTATCTGTTATATATACAATTGATTTATTTAATTCTTTAAAAATATAGCCATTTGAATCAGATGCATCATGTGATGTTTTAAATACTTCAACATCTAAATCATTAATACTAAAATCTTTATCAATTATTTCATAGTTTTGTAAATCAAATATTTCTTTTATATCTTTTAACATTTTTTCTGTTAAATATACTTTTGTACTATATTTTTTTGTAAAAACTCTTAATCCATTAATATGATCTACATGTGTATGTGTTAGTATAATAGCATCTATATCCTTAGGATCTACATTTAAACTTTTTAATTTAGTTTCTACATATAAACAAGTCATACCTAAATCAACTAATACTTTCGTATTAGTTGTTTCTATATATGAATTATTTCCTTTTGAACCGCTTGCGAGTACAGATATTTTCATTATTGTTCCTCTTTATTTGTAAAATTAACAAATGTAGAAGTATTTCTTTTAAATATTAAATCCACTGTTGCGGTAGGACCATTACGATGTTTTCTAATAATAAATTCACTTTGAGATGTATTTTCATCTATGGATGCTTCTTTATTATAATAATCATCTCTGTATAAGAATGCGACTAAATCGGCATCTTGTTCAATAGATCCAGACTCTCTTAAATCACTAAGCATTGGTCTTTTATCATCTCTTGCTTCTACAGAACGAGATAATTGAGCTAATGCGACTATTGGAATTGCTAATTCCATAGCAAGAGTTTTAAGTGATCTTGATATTTCAGAAATTTCTTGTTGTCTATTACCAGTGTACGTTCCTAAATTAATTAATTGTAGGTAGTCAATTACTATAAGACCTAAATCTCCTTCAGAAGCTAATCTTCTACATACAGCTCTTATTTCATTTAGTGTTATACTTAGATTATCATTTATATAAATATTTGTTTCTGCTAATCTAGATATTGCTTCATTAACTCTTTTCCAATCATTATGTTCTAATCTTCCTTTTGTTAATTTAACACCATCTATTTGTCCTTCAGATGATAACATACGCATTGCTAATTGTTCTGCGTTCATTTCTAGGTTAAATATTGCTACTTTTTTTCCAGAGGCTTTTGCTGCATTTGTAGCTAAGTTAAGTGCAAATGCAGTTTTACCCATGGCAGGTCTTGCTGCTATAATTATCAATTGGTTTGGTTGTAATCCACTAGTTATTTTATCTAATGCATAAAAACCTGTTGATAATCCTGTTATTTCGCCTTTTAATTGAGAAAGTTTTTCTAGATCTTCTTGTGCTTTAAATAACACCTCTTGTATAGATCTAAATTCTGAACCTGTTCTTGTTTTAGAAATAGTCATCATATTTTTTTCTGATTTATCTAGTAATTCATCTAATGATGAATCCCAATTATAACTATCTGTTTCTATTTCTTGTGCAGTTTCTATTAATCTTCTTCTAATTGCTTTTTCTCTTACTATTTTTATATATTCTTCTACATTTGCAGCACTTGGTACAATTGTAGTTAATTCACTTAAATATTCAACTCCACCTACTGACGCTAATTGTTTTTTATTATTTAATTCTGATGTTACTATAGTAATATCTATTGGAGTCCCTTTTTCTGATAATTCTTTAATACAATCAAATATACGAGCATGTCTTTCATCATAAAATAAATCTTTATTTAATGATTCCACACATTTTTGTAATGCTTTTTTACTAAAAAACATTGAACCTATAACTGATTGTTCAGCTGCTAAATCATTAGGCATTACTTTATTATTCATAATATCACTCCTTTACTACATTAACTTTTATTGTAGCTTTTACTTGTTTGTGTAATTCTATTTCAATATTATGTGTTCCTAAAGATGTTATAGGATGATCTAATAAAATTTGTGTTTTTTCTATTTTATATCCTAATTTTGATAGTTCTTCTTTTATTTGTTTTGTAGATATTTGTCCAAACATCATTTCTTGTTTACCAGTTTTTACTTTAAATACTAATTTTTCCTTTTCAAGTTTTGTTTTTATTTGATTACATTCACCAATTAGTAAATTTTCTTCTAATCGTCTATTTTCTAAATCACTATTTAATTTTTTCATAGTATTTGTATTAGCTGGTACTGCATATCCTAGTTTAATTAAGTAATTTTTTGCATATCCATCTTTTACTTCTTTTACTTCATCTTTTTTGCCTTGACCTTTAACATCTTTTGTGAATATTACTTTCATTCAATCACATCCTTTAGTTGTATTTTTTATTATACTAAAATTATTTATAAAATACTAGTTTTTTTCTTTTATTTTTTTTGCTAATTCTGTAATTTTTTTCATTCTATGATATATACCAGATTTAGTAATTGAATTACCTGTTTCAATTGTTATTATTTCTGATAATTCTGTTAATGATACTTCTGGATATTTTTTTCGATATTTTAATACTTGTTTTACTTTATCATCTAATAAATCAACCGCATCATTTTGTTCTAATATTTCTATATCTTTTATTTGATTAGTAGCGGTTTCTATTATTCTATCTACATTTGCCTGTTCACAATTATTTAATCTATTTGTCATATTTTTATGATCTCTATAAATTCTTATATCTTCAAAATAGAATACAGCATTTGTAGCGTTTATTATTCTTAAAAAATCTCCTATTTTTTCTGCTTCCTTTATATATATCATATATTTATTTTCTCTTTTTAAAATTTTACTATTTAGTCTAAAATTATTTAATAGCTTATTTATAAATTCTGCATATTCTTTTGTATCTACTAAAAATTCTAAATGATATCTAGATTTTTTAGGATCATTAATTGATCCACTACCTAGAAAAACTCCCATTAAATATGCACGTTGAAGTTCAATATCATCTACTATATATTCTTCTGGAATATTATTATTTAGACTTAGTTTTTTTAATATTTTATCTACATCATGATTTATTTCTATTATATAAATATAATTTTTATTAAAATTATATCCACGTCGTACAGTTATTTTTGAAACATAATTAAATAATTCCTTAACTAATGTAAAGATTCTTCTAGCAACACTGGCATTTTCTGTTGTAATTTTGATACTTTTATCTATAACAGCTGTATTCTTTATAATTGCTGATAATTCTGTTATAGAATCAATCTCATTTATTTCTAATTTACTTACCTCATTTTTTACTGTACTTGTAAATGACATTTTATCACCTTACCATATATGAATATATATCTAAAGCTAATTTATCAACATTATGTCTAATCATATTATTATTAATATTAACATAATTGTTTTCTATTAGTTCAACTTTCATATTTTCTATTTCTTTTTTATCTAATAATACTGGATCTTTTTGTTCCTCTATAACATATTTGTCTGCAATTTCTTTTGTAATTATTCCATTATTAGAAATTACTACATCTACTTTATGTTTACCTAAATAATTATTAAGTATTTTAATATGATCACTTACTTTAAAATTATCTGTTTCACCTGGTTGAGTAACCATATTACATACATACATTATTTTTTTATTTGATTTATCTAATTCATTTATTATATCTCTACATATTAAATTAGGTATTATACTTGTATATAAACTTCCCATACTAAGTATTACTAAATCTGCTTCTTCTATTGATTTTAATACTTCTTTTGAAATTGTTGGTTCTTCTTCATAATAAACTCTTTTAACTTGTTTATGTGCTTCAGTAATATTGTGTTCACCTACTATTGTAGTATTATCACTCATTTCAGCAATTAATGTTATATCATCTTCTGTTAAAGGTAATACTCTTCCTTTTAAATTTAATATTTTTGATAATGCTTCTATTCCATCACTCATATTACCTGTAATATTAGCCATTGCGGTTAATAATAAATTACCTACAGCATGGCCATTTAAATCACTTGTTGTTTTAAATCTATAGTTTAATAATTCTTCTACTAGTGGTTCAGTTTCTGATAAAGAAACCATTACCTTTCTTATATCTCCCATGGCTGGTTGATGAAATTCTTTTCTTAATCTTCCTGTACTCATTCCATCATCACATACTGATACAATAGATGTAATTTCAATTGGAAAATTTTTTAATCCCTTAAGTAGAGTTGACATTCCAGTACCTCCACCTAATATAACGACTTTTTTCATTGTATCACCTCTTTAATTATATAACAAAAAAGAGTTTTTTTAAACTCTTATCTCTTCTTTTTTTTGTTTTAAAGAATATATTAATACTCCTATTCCAATTAATATAAATATTATTGATATTAATTGAGCTATTCTAATATTTAAAAACATTAAACTATCTGTTCGAAGTGTTTCAATTAAATATCTTCCTATTCCATACCATATAAAATATATGGATGTTAGAAGTCCTAATCTATTTATTTTAGTTTTTCTAATTATTAACATTGATATTAATCCTATTAAGTTCCATATTGATTCGTATAAAAAAGTTGGTTGATGATAACTTCCATCTATATACATTCCATCTATTATAAAGTTAGGTAAATGTAGTGATTTTAAAAAACTTAATGATGTAGTTGGTCCATAGGCTTCTCCATTCATAAAATTTCCCCATCTACCTATTATTTGACCCAATATTAAACTAACAACCAAAATATCTAGCATTTTTATAATATTGATTTTATTTTTTTTAGTAAAATATAATAAACATAAAAATCCTGCTATTATACCACCATGTATAGCAAGACCACCTTCCCATACTTTAAATATATCCATTGGATATGTTTTATAATACTCTAATTCAAATAAAACATAATAGATACGTGCTCCTATTAAACAAATAGGAATTGTGTAAAACATAAAATCTTCTAATTTATCTTTTGGAATACCTTGTTTTTTTGCTTCTTTTAATATTAGTAAACAACCAATTGTAAATGATAATAATAATATTATTGAATACCAATATATTATTATATTACCAAATTGTAAAAAGATTGGATTCATTTTATTTTCCTTTCTTTAATACTGGTTTTATTACTATCTCATCCATTAAAAAATTCATAATTGATATTATAATTGCGATAAATAATGGTAATAAAATACCTTTTATAGTTAGGTGATTACCAAATATAAAATCAACAAATTTTAATATAAATAAATTTATAAAAGGATAGAATATACCTAGTGTTAATGCTGTTATAGGTAGTGTTAATTTAAATATTATTGGTTTAACTTTTTTATTTAAGAAATATATTACAGTTGATATTAGTATTCCCCATAAACCTAAATAACTGTTATCTATAGCAATAGTTTTTCTAAATATCATAGACATTAGTAATAAAATTAATGCATAACCCATTATATATATTAAATTTTCAAGTAATCTAATTTTTTTAATTTTTGTTAACATAAGCATCCCTCTTTATAATTATATCATTATTCACTTTTTAACTCAAATAAAATATCTCTTAATTCCATAGCTCTTTCAAAGTCTAAATTATCAGCAGCTATTTTCATTTCTGATTCAATATTGTTTATTAAATCTATTTTTTCTTCTTTGGTTAATGTTTTATTTACTTCTTTTTCGACTTCTTCGTTATTAGATATAACTTCTGGTATATCTTTAATAATTGTTTGTGGAATAATATTATGTTCTTTATTATATTGTTCTTGTATTTTTCTTCTTCTTTCAGTTTCAGTTATAGCTATTTTCATAGAATCACTTATAGTATCTGCATACATAATAACATGTCCATTACTATTACGAGCAGCTCTACCTATAGTTTGAATTAAAGATCTATCACTTCTTAAGAATCCTTGTTTATCTGCATCCATTATAGCTACTAAAGATACTTCTGGTATATCTAATCCTTCTCTAAGTAGATTAATTCCTACTAATACATCATATTTACCAATACGTAAATCTCTTATTATTTGTAGTCTTTCTAATGACTTTATTTCACTATGTAAATAAGCTACTTTAATATCTAATTGTTTTAAATAAGATGTTAATTCTTCAGCCATACGTATTGTTAGTGTTGTAACAAGTACTCTTTCATTATTATTTTTTCTTATATTTATTTGTTCTATTAAATCATCTATTTGATTATTTGTTGGTTTTACTTCTATTTCTGGATCTAATAATCCAGTTGGTCTAATAATTTGTTCAGCATACTGATTATTTACCTTTTCTAATTCATAATCACCTGGAGTAGCTGAAATACATATTACTTGATCTATTTTATTTTCAAATTCTTCAAATTTTAATGGTCTATTATCTTTAGCACTTGGTAATCTAAATCCATAATCAACTAAAGATTGTTTTCTCATTTGATCACCATTATACATACCTCTAACTTGTGGTAAAGTAACATGTGATTCATCCACCACTAATAAAAAATCATTTTCAAAAAAATCCATTAAAGTAGTTGGAGTTGCTCCTGGTTGTTTTAAGGCTAAATGTCTAGAATAATTTTCAACACCTCTACAACTACCTGTTTCTGATAACATTTCTAAATCATAGTTTGTTCTTTCTTGAAGTCGTTGTTTTTCTAATAATTTACCTTCTTTTTCAAAGTATTCTAATTGTTCTTTTAATTCTTCTCTTATATTTTCTATAGCAATTTTTAATTTATCTTCACTAGTTACAAAGTGGCTTGCTGGAAAAAATGTAATACTTTTTTTGTTGGTAGTTATAGCACCTGTAACTGTATCATATTCCATTATTCTATCTACTTCATCACCAAAAAAGTCTATTCTTATAGCTTTTCCATGTTGATTAATAGGCATAATTTCTAGAATATCTCCTCTTACTCTAAATGTACCTCTTTTTAATTCTAAATTATTTCTTTCATATTGCATATCTACTAATTGTAGTAAGATTTGTTCTCTATCAACATTATCACCGACATTTAATGTAAGCATTTTATTTTTATATTCTTCAATTTCACCTATACCATATATACAAGAAACTGAAGCAACTACAATAACATCTTTTCTATTAAGTAATGCAGATGTTGCAGCATGTCTTAGTTCATCTATCTCATCATTTATTGAGGCATCTTTTTCTATATATGTATCTGTTTTAGCAACATATGCTTCCGGTTGATAATAATCATAATAAGATATAAATAAATTTACGGAGTTTTCAGGAAATAAAGCTTTTAATTCTGCGTATAATTGTCCCGCTAATGTCTTATTATGAGCCAATACCAGTGTGGGTTTATTTACTTCTTTTATAACATTGGCAATTGTAAATGTTTTTCCTGTTCCTGTTGCTCCTAAAAGTACTTGCCATTTCTTATTATCATTTATTCCATCAACTAATTTTTTTATTGCTTCTGGTTGATCTCCACTTGGTTTATATTTTGATTCTAATTTAAAAACATCCACATTATCACCCTTTTTCACTAACTTATTTTATCATTTATTTAAAAAGAAAACAAGGAATAATTCCTTGTATTTTATCTATGTGATTTTGCTAGTTCTTGTTGTTCTGGATTTTTTTGAATTCCTTCAAGAAGTCCTCTTAAATAATCTCCCTCAGCAGCTAATCCTTCTTTCATTTTTTCAGATTCTACTTCAGGTGAAAATGATAATCCATCTTGTAATCCTAATTGATATTTTTCTTCTGAACTTAAATTTGTTAAATCAACACCATTTATACTTTTAGATATATTTTCTTTCATATTTATACCTCCCCAACTTTAGTATAACATATATATAAATAAAAAAATATCATTTTTTGATACTTTTTTTATTTGTTTACACTTTTTAGTGTAAATCATTATTATCTAATTGTTTATTATTATCTTCATTAATTTGTTCATAATTTTGTTTTAAATTTTCTTTTGATTCCATAATTTTAGAAATTATTTTTTTTATAATTATTAAGACAATACCTATAGTTATTTCTAATATTCCTATTATTAATATTTGATCTAATTTTATTGTTATATTAAATTCAAAATTTTGTCTATTCATTATTTGTTTTACTATATAATTTAATATAAAATATAATCCACATATTAAAATTCCAACTGATATTAAAGAACTTCCAAATGTTGTCATCCATTTATATAGTGAACCATTTATTATCATTAGCAATATTACACATATTATTATTAATATTATCAATACAATTTGAATATTATTTGATGTTAATTTTGCATATATTTTAATTGCTTCTGTAGGTGTATTACCTATTTCCGATTTCATATTTTTAAAACCATCATTAATGGTATTATAAATACTATCATGTGTTTCTTGTGATTTCATTTCTGATTCTGTTAGTGGTGCACTTAATAAATTATTAACTGTTTCTTTATTATTTACACAATAATTTACTATATTTTGTACCGTTTTTTCACTTACTTTATGATTATTATCAGATAAATAAGTCATATAATCATTTACAACATTATCTATTATTGTTTTAGCTTCTTGATTATTTATTATTTTATCTATTTCTTTTTCATTATCAATATTATTTTCTATATATTCAGATATAATTTTTTCTTTAGCTACTCCACCAATGATTTGCTTTTTAACTACATTTTTAAATATTATATTTAAAGAAAAAAATAATAGTAAAACAAATAATCCTGTACTAATTATAAATGATAAAAAAACTCTTATGTATTTCATATTTATCACCTATTTAAGTATATCATAGTATTAAAAAAAAGTATATTTATTATACTTTTTTTAATTTTTATCTATTTTAATTGTAAATTCATATGTTCCAGGTAAATCTAATTCATCTGAATCAACTTTATAACCCATTCCCTCAATTTGTTTAATGCAATCTCTCATTGTATTAATTACAGTATTTAAATCTACTCTTTGTTGTTTATTATCAACTTCTGGCATTAAAGGAGTTAATTCTTGAGTTTCAGGTAATGGATAATTTGGTGTTGAAACAAATGGAGCTGGATTTACTTCTGGAATTGATTGACTTGTTTCAAATGGATTAAATCCTCCTTGTGGTTGCTCTGGTGCTCCTCCAAATGGATTGAATGCTGGTGCCTCTTGTTGTACTGGTTCTGGTTGTGGTGCAGCTGGCGCTTCATTCATACTAAATGGATTAAATCCTCCTTGTGGTTGCTCTGGTGCACTAAATGGATTGAATGCTGGTGCCTCTTGTTGTACTGGTTCTGGTTGTGGTGCTGCAGGTGCTTCATTCATACTAAATGGATTAAATCCTCCTTGTGGTTGTTCTGGTGCTCCAAATGGATTGAATGCTGGTGCTTCTGGTTGTGCTGGTTCTGGTTGTGGTGCTGCTGGCACTTCATTCATACTAAATGGATTAAATCCTTGTGGTTGTTTTGGTGCTCCTCCAAATGGATTGAATGCTGGTGCTTCTGGTTGTACTGGTTCTGGTTGTGGTGCTGCTGGTGCTTCATTCATACTAAATGGATTAAATCCTCCTTGTGGTTGTTCTGGTGCTCCAAATGGATTAAATGCTGGTTTTTCTGGTTGTACTGGTTCTTGAACACCAAATGGATTAAATGGTTCTTTTTCACCTACTCCATTATTTTGTACAGGTTGTATATCTTGTGCATTATTTGCTATATTATCAATATTCATAAATCCAGGGTTTTGATTGTTATTTGAATTATCTATTATTGGTTCACTTGGTATATTAAAATTATTATTTACTTCATTAAAATTATTATTCATATTATCACCTTTTTCTTCTTTTATTTCATTTTCGTTTGGATTCAATATACTATTAATTAATTGATCAGTTTTTCTAACTGTTAATCTTTCTTTAATTATTCTATTTAATATGTTTGGTTGTTCTTCTTTAGGCAATCTAAGTAATGATCTAGCATGTCTTTCAGATATTTGTTCTTCTAATAATGCTTCTTGAACTTCATCAGAAAGATTTAATAATCTTAACTTATTAGCTATAGTTGATTGAGTTTTTCCTAATTTAATTGCTAATTCTGATTGATTTAAATATCCCATATCAAGAATTTTTTTATAAGATAGTGCTTCTTCTATAGGTGTCATATCTTGTCTTTGAACATTTTCAGTTAATGCAACCTCAGCACTCTCTTTATCATCTATATCAGTTATAATTGCTGGTATAGTTTTTCTTCCAGCAATAACGCTTGCTTTATATCTTCTTTCTCCAGCTATTATTTCATATTTATCTGCAATTTTTCTAACAATTATTGGTTGAATAACACCATGTTTTTTTATTGATTCAGATAATTCTAAAATAGCTTTTTCATCGAATTTTATTCTAGGTTGAAATCTATTTGGCAAGATATCATCGATATTAAGAATAAATACTTCTTTACGCATTCTCATAACTATCTTTCCCCTCTTTATTATCATATTAATGATACTATAATTTTAGTAAAATAGCAATATTTCCCGGGAAATAATTTTAAAAATTTAAAAAAAAGACTATTTAAAGTCTTTTATTTTTTATTTCACTATTTTTTCTTGGATATTTTTTATTAGTTTTTTTAATTTTTTCTACCTTAATAATTGTTCTATTACTTTCTTCAATAGGTAGTTGAAATCTATCAATTTTTATTATTTTAGAATCTAATTTTTCTAATGCATTCCTACTTTCTTCAATTTCAGTATCAATATTTGCTTTCATAGCTATAAAATATTTATTTATTTTAACCATTGGAATACTATATTCTAATAAAACAGATAAATGAGCTACAGCTCGAGCTGTTACTATATCATATTTTTCAATATTACTTTTAGCAAATTCTTCTGCTCTATCATGATATACTTCTATATTATCTAATTTTAATTCTTTTATAACCTCTTTTAAAAATTCTATTCTTTTATTTAATGAATCTACTAAAATAACTCTTAAATTTGGAAAAACTATTTTAAGCACTAATCCAGGAAAACCTGCTCCTGTACCTATATCACATAATGATTTTTCTTGTTTTAAATCTACTACTTTTGATAATATAAGAGAGTCATAAAAATGTTTTAAAAATACTTGTTCTTTATCAGTTATATTTGTTAAATTAAATTTTTCATTCCATTCTACTAATAATTCATAATATTTATTTAATTGTTCTAATTGATTATCATTTAATTCTATATTAATCTTTTTTAATTCTTCAATAAATCTATTTTGATTCATTTGGATACTCCCTTTTTAAATATACAGCAAGTATTGATATATCACTTGGATTTACACCACTAATACGTAATGCTTGTCCTAATGATTCAGGTCTTACTTCTTCTAATTTTTGTTTTGCTTCACTAGCTATATTTTTAACTTTTTGATAATCAATATCTTTAGGTATTTTTTTATTTTCCAATTTAATCATTTTTTCAGCATCTTTAATTGCTTTTTTTATATAACCTTCATATTTTATTTCTATTTCTACTTGTTCTAATATACTTTCTTCATAATCTAAATCAATAAAATGTTTTATATTTTCCATATTTAATTCAGTTCTTTTAAGTAAATTATATAAACTAATACCATCTTTTATTGATGTTGAATTATTATCAATTAAATAATCATTAATTTCTTTTTTTGGAGTAATTCTAGTATTTTTTAATAAAGCAATTACTTCTTTTATTTTTTCTTTTTTATTTAGAAAATTATTATATCTTTCTTTATCAATTAAACCAACATTATATCCATATTCTCTTAATCTTAAATCCGCATTATCACTTCTAAGTATTAGTCGGTATTCTGCTCTTGATGTTAATAATCTATATGGATCTCTTATTCCTTTTGTTACTAAATCGTCTATTAATACACCAATATATGCTTCATTTCTTTTTAAAATTAATGGTTCTTTACCTTCTATTTTTAAAGATGCATTAATACCTGCTATTAATCCTTGTCCTGCTGCTTCTTCATATCCACTTGTTCCATTTATTTGTCCTGCTGTAAATAGATTTTCTAGTATTTTGTTTTCTAATGATAACTTCATTTGAGTTGGATAAACTGCATCATATTCTATTGCATATGCATATTTTAATATTTTAGCATTTTCCAATCCCTTAATTGAATGAACCATTTTTTCTTGAACGTCATATGGCATTGAAGTTGAAAATCCCTGAATATATATAGTATCTTTATAATCTTCATTTTCATCTAATATACTTTCTGGTTCTAAAAACAATTGATGTCTTTCTTTATCTGCAAATCTTACTACTTTATCTTCTATTGATGGACAATATCTAGGACCTACTCCAGTTATATCATCTAATCCACCATACATACTTGATTTATTTAAATTATCTCTAATTATTTTATGAGTTTCTTCAGTAGTATAAACTAAATGACATGGTATTTGTTCCTCTATTTTGTATGTTGGTTTTCTATCAAATGAAAATGATAATAATTTATTATCTCCTTTTTCTTCTTTTGTTTGTGAATAATCAATTGTATTTTTATCAATTCTTTGAGGTGTTCCTGTTTTTAATCTAATTATTTTTAATCCATATTTTTTTAGATTATCACTTAAATAATTTGATGGTTTTTCTCCATGTGGACCTTCTCTTCTTCTTGTATCTCCTACCATAATATCTGCTTTTAAATATGTTCCAGTTGTAAGAATTACGGCTTGAGATTTTATTTTTTCTCCATTTTCTAAAATAATTCCTTTAACTTTATTTTCTTCTACAATTAAGTCTTCTACAATTGCTTCTTTTATCTCTAAATTATTAGTATTTTGTAAGGTGTTTAACATTTCTTTTGGATATGTTACTTTATCAGCTTGAGCTCTTAATGCCTGTACAGCGGGTCCTTTAGCACTATTTAACATTTTTATTTGAATTAAACTTTTATCTGCATTAACACCCATTTCTCCACCAAGGGCATCTATTTCTCTTACTACTATTCCTTTAGCACTTCCTCCAATAGAAGGATTACAAGGCATATCAGCTATATTATTAATATTTCCAGTAACCAATAAAGTTTTATGATTCATACGAGCTGATGAAAGAGCTGCTTCACAACCAGCATGTCCTCCACCTACAACAATTATTTCATAATCCATAATCTCACCTCACTACGTTTAGTATTATACTATTTATTTTTTATTTTAACAATAAAAAGATAGTACTAAACATATTTTTTTATTTTAATACTATCTATTACCTTATTTATAAAATAATTTTCTTTTACATCATTATTAAAATTATATGTTATATTTAAATCATAATTTTTTGATAATATTTTTAGAAAACATAAAATAGTTCTAGTATTTTCATCTAAAAATAATTGATATTCCCATAATTCAAATATCTTATTTGGTAAATTATTTGTATCATTAAATATTAACATTTCTTTTATTTCTTGCAATAATTTATTTGCCTCTGTTATTAATGAATCAATATTTCTAATTTTGCAATATTCTAAATCATAAATATCATTAAATAAAAAGATATGTAATTTTTCTAAATAATCAGTACTAAAGATACTTTCACAATTAAATGTATATGCTTCATTAATTAAATGATATTTATTATTAAATAAAATATATTCTATATTTGATAATTCCTTATCATTGTATATACCTAATTTGTTATTTTTTAATGAATTCATTTTATTTTCCTAAACAAAAATTTGCAAACATTTCATTTAATAAATTATCATTGTAACTTTCACCTAATATTTCATTTAATTTTTCACATGCATTTTTAATATCAATTTCTACCATATCAATTGGTATATTATTATTTATATTACTAATTGCTGATTCTATATTTTTTAATGATTCCTTTAATAATGCTATATCTTTCGCATTATTTAAATAAGTTAAATCTGATGTTTGAATTTTTTCTAAATTATATATTTCTTTTATTTTTAATTTTAATTTTGATAATCCTTCATTATTTAATACACTCATTTTAATGATATTATCTAATTTTAAATTATCTATATCTAATTTATTTTCAAGATCACATTTATTTATTACTATAATATAATTTTTATTTTTAATCTTATTTAGTAAATCTATTTCTTCTTTTGTTATTTTTTCATTATTATTTAAAACAAATATTAATAAATCAGATTTATCAATTAATTCTATACTTTTTTCTACACCTATTTTTTCTACAGTATTATTAGTTTCTCTAATACCTGCGGTATCTAATATATTTAATATTATCCCATCAATTATTACTTGTCCTTCCACAATATCTCTTGTTGTTCCCTCAATATCTGTAACAATTGCTTTTTCTTCTTCTAATAACATATTAAGTAAACTACTTTTACCTACATTTGGTTTACCAATAATTGAAGTTGTTATTCCATCTTTAATCAATTTTCCATCATAACTTTTTTTTATAATATCTTTCATTTCTTCTTTTAATGATTCTAAATCTGGTAATATTTTTTCATTTGTTAAAACTTCTATATCATCATATTCTGGATAATCAATATTTACTTCTATGTTTGATAATATTTTTAATTCTTTATTTTTTAAATTTTTAATTATTTTTGATACTTCACCATTTAATCCATTTATTGCCATTTTTCTTGATTGTTCTGTTTTTGAATTAATTAAATCCATTACAGATTCAGCTTCAATTCTATCAATTCTTCCATTTAAAAATGCTCTTTTTGTAAATTCTCCTGGTTCTGCTAATCTACAACCATTCATCAATAATATTTCGAGTATTTTATTTGTAATTGCTATTCCACCATGACAATTAATTTCAACTACATCTTCCATAGTAAATGTCTTAGGTGCTTTCATAATACTTACTAATACTTCATCAATTATTTTATTATTTTCTACTATTTTTCCATAATTAATAGTGTGTGATTCTACCTTTTCTAAATCTTTACCCTTAAATATTTTATTAACTATTTTAATTGATTCATTACCACTTACTCTTATTATGGAAATAGCTCCTACTCCACTTGCTGTTGAAATAGCACAAATTGTATCTTCCATATTACTCCTTTCTAAAAATAAACACATTAAGTGTTTATTTTTCTACATATCTTATAACAATATGTCTATCTTTTCCTTCTCCTTCACTTTCTGTACTTATATTTTCATAATCATTTAGTACATTGTGAATATATCTTCTTTCATATGAATTCATAGGATCTAATGACACATCTACCTTTGTTTTTTGAACTTCTCTTGCTATTTTCTTTATTTCTCTTTCTAATATTTTAAGTTTCTTTTCTTTATAATTACTTATATCAATATTTACTTTAATAACCATATCAGTTTTTACTTTAAGACTTTGTCTTAATAAATTTTGTATAGCTGTTAAATTTTTTCCTTCTTTACCTATTAATAAAGAGTTATTACTTGTTAATAATGTAACATTAAAACTATCATTTTTATATAAAATTTCAGTTTCAATATCAATATTCATAGAATTACCTAATTCTTTAAAATAATCATTTATATATTCTTTAATATCTGATTTTTGTACAACATTTATAATTGTTTTTCCACTTTTAAATAATTTTCCTTCTACTTTTTCACTATTATAAAATAAATTATTTTGTTCACAATTAAGTTCAACCATTGCTTTATTTAAAGCATCTTCTTCAGTTTTTCCCTCAAACTTATTTATTTTTAGCATTTTCTTTACCTCTCTTAACTAATAAATTTTGTACTATTGTAAATAAACTTGTTGTTGTCCAATAGAAAGCAATACCAGTTGAAATAGAGAATGCCATAATTGTCATCATTACCACCATTACTTTTGACATTGTTTTCATTTGTTTTTCTTGATCAGCACTCATTGAAGCACCTGAATTTAATTTAAATGAGAAATATGTTGATACAGATATTATTACAATAAATACTAAATATTTATAATCTCCTTTAGATACAGCATTCATTGGACTTAATCCTAAATCAAATCCTAAAAATTTTTCTTCAAATATTACTGGAATACGTAATATTGCTTCATAGAAAGCAAAGAATAATGGAATTTGAAATATTGAAAATAAACAAGTACTCATAGGATTAATATCATATTTTTTATAAATCATCATCATTTCTTGTGATTTTTGCATTGTAGATTGTTGATCTTTTTTACCTTCATATTTTTTTTCTAATTTTTTAAGTTCAGGACCTGCTTTTTTCATATTTTCTGATTGCATTGCTGCTTTTTTAGTTAATGGATAAGCTATTAATCTAATAAATATAGTCGCAAGTATTAAACCTAAACCATAGTTTTTAACTACTCTACCAATTTGAATAATTATTATTGCGATTACTTTAACAAATATATTATCCCATAATCCATGATATTTACCTGACATATTCATTTTTTCACATGTTGGTAATTTTTTAAGATTTACTTTTTTATTAGATTTTTTATTATATTGTTCATATAATTTTAACATATCTTTATCAGTTGGTTTACATAATATATTAGTTACTAAACTTTGACCTGTTTTTTCATTTTTAACCATTTTTTTATCTACTTTACCATATTTAACGCATCCTGTTAGTGATGTAATACATGTTAATACTACAAATAATTTTAATAATCTTTTCTTTTTCATTTAATTCTCCTTTATTTTAAGTGTTGATAAAATATAATTTAAATCTTCACTGTTTTGATTAAAGTCATTTTCTAAAAAACTTTTCCTTATTATTATAATACAATTAAACTTTTTTTCATAGATATTTTTAGAAATAATTTCTCTAACTTGTCTTTTAATTTTATTTCTAACAACTGCATTACCTAATTTTTTACTAACACTTATACCGAATTTATATACATTATCAGATTTTTCCACATATACCATAAAACCTTTGAATTTAAATGGTTTTTCTGCTTTAATGATTCTAATAAAATCTCTATTATCTTTTAATATATTTATTTTTTTCATATATATCAAAAAAATCACTGTTAATACAGTGATTTTATTAACGTGATAATACTTTACGTCCTTTTTTTCTTCTGTTATTTATAATATTAGTTTTCATTCTAGCAAAAAATCCTTGTTTTTTACTTCTTCTTCTATTATTTGGTTGATAAGTTCTTTTCATAGTACACCTCCTATAATATATAATTTATCGGCTTGCTCTTAAGATTATATATGTTTTTTTATTATTTGTCAATGAATTTTATTATTAAAATCAAAATAATTCATAGTAACATTATTTTATCAAATTTTTTTTAGAAAAAAAATAGTTGTTGATAATTTTATTTTATTTAACATATTTTTTTACACATTAATTAATTTTCCACCATATAAATTTTATTTTAACCATTATTTTTTAATATTTTTTTATTTTCCACAATAAATGTAGAAAACTTTATTAACAATAAAAATATATGTTATTAATTTATCCACATATTTTGTGGATTACTACTTTTTATTTTATATTTTAATATTTTTTTATGGTGGAAAACTTTTTATTTTATAATTTTCCACATTTTTTTGTTTATTTTTTAATAAATATAAGGTAAAATAAGTTTACAAGGTGATTAAGTATGAATGTAGAACAACTATGGAATTCATTTTTAGAAAAAATAAAAGGTAGAATTTCAAAAATTTCATATGATACTTGGTTTGCTGATTCAAAGTTAATTGAAATAAAAGATAATGTAGCAATTGTTTTAGTTTCAATGCATATTCAAAAGAAAAATCTAAAAGAAAATTACAACGATTTAATTGAAGAAGTATTTACAGAAGTATCCGGATCTAATTTTAAATTTAAATATGTTTTAGAAGAAGAATTAGAAAATAATATTGAAATTAATACTGATGTAATAGGGGTACCAAATAATAATTTTGAAACAAATCTTAATTCTAAATATACATTTGATAATTTTATAGTAGGGGAAAGTAATAAATTTGCACATGCTACTGCTGTTGCCGTAGCAGAAAGCCCTGGTCAAATGTATAATCCATTATTTATATATGGAAGTAGTGGATTGGGAAAAACTCATTTAATGCACGCAATAGGTAATTATATTGTGGAAAATAAAAATAAAAGAGTTTTATATGTTACATGCGAAAAATTTGTTGAAGATTTTATAGGTACTACCAGAAAGAAAAATAAAAACAATAGTGAGAATTTTGATGTAGTAGAAATATTTAAAAAGAAATATAGAGATATTGATGTATTAATAATAGATGATATTCAATATTTGGGAAATGCAAATCAAACTCAGCAAGAATTTTTTAATACATTTAACGATTTATATGGAAATAATAAACAAATAATAATTTCTTCTGATAGATCACCTGAAGATTTAAAATTATTGGAAGAAAGATTAATAACAAGATTTAACTGGGGAATAACTACTATTATTTCTCCACCAGATTTTGAATTAAGAATGAATATAATAGACAACAAAATAGATAATAACATGCTAAATAATAGTTTTCCACAAGATGTTAAAGAATATATTGCAAGTAATTGTACAAGTGATGTTAGAAAACTTGAAGGAGCTATAACAAGAGTAGTTGCTTATGCAACAATGATGAGTGGTTCAGATATTACATTAGATTTAGCAATTGATGCTTTACAAGATTATTTTACAAAACCAATTATGAATAAAAATAAAATAGATCAAGTAATGCAAATAGTTTCTAACTACTATAATATCAAAGTAGAAGATTTAAAAAGTAAAAAAAGAAAAAATGAAATTGCTTTTCCAAGACAAGTAGCAATGTATATTTGTAGAAATATTTTAGATGAGTCATTAACTAAAATAGGAATAGAATTTGGTGGAAAAGATCATACTACAGTTATGCACTCAGTTAATAAAATAAGTAAACTAATTAAAGATGATAATAAGTTTGAAATGGAAATAAATAAATTAATTAATCAAATAAAATAGTGGAAAAAAAATAATTATTAACTTTATTTAAATTATTAAAATTTGTTAAAATACAATATCTAAAAAAGTTTTCCACTTTTTCCACCTTAATAATAAAAATAATTAAAAAAATATAATATATAAATTTTAAATTTTGAGGGAGGTTATAATATGAAATTTGAAATTAAACAAAATATATTAATTGAACATTTAAATTATGTAATAAAAGGAATATCTAGTAAAAATATAATTCCTGTACTTAATTGTATTAAATTTGAATTAACTAACGATGGATTATATCTTATAAGTACTGATAATGATATCGCAATTAAAACTTTTATTAAGAAAGAAGATATTGAAAATATCGATAAATGTGGAGATATATTAGTATCAGGTAGATTTATATTTGATATAGTTAGAAAATTACCTAATACTATAATTAGTATTGAAGAAGTAATTGATAATAAAATAGTAATTAATACAGATAATTCATCATTTACATTAAATTGTAATAATCCTAGTGATTTTCCAATTATTGATTTAGAAGATAGTAAAACTCCTATTTCTATTAGTAAAAAAATATTATCTAATATTATCAAACAGGTAAGTTTTGCTACTTCATCCCAAGAATCAAGACCAGTTCTTACAGGTATTAATTTTAAAATTAATGAAAATTTATTAGAATGTACAGCTACTGATTCATATAGATTAGCAAAAAAGGTTATTGAATTAGAAGATAATGTTGGTGAAGAAGTAAACATAATAATTCCAACTAAAAATTTAATAGAATTATCTAAATTATATCAATTAGATGATGAAAATATAGAAATGCATATATTTAATAATAAAGTTATTTTCAAATTTAATAATATAATATTTATGAGTAAATTAATAAATGGTAATTTTCCAGATACTTCTAAGTTAATACCAGAAGAATTTGAAACAATTGTAGAAGCAACTATTAATGATTATTATAATGCAATAGATAGAGCATCATTACTTACTAGTGAGGAAGAAAAAAATATTATTAATTTAAAATTAGATAAAGAAAAAATGACAATTTCTTCAAATATTCCTGAAATAGGTAATGTAGAAGAAAATTTAATTGTTAAAAATAAAAAAGGAGAAAAAATTAATATTTCATTTTCATCAAAGTTTATGATGGATGCTATTAAATCATTTGAAAGTGAAGATATTGAAATATTATTTAATGGTGATATAAAACCAATTATAATTAAAAATCCTAATAGTGATGATTTAATTCAATTAATAGTACCTATTAGAACTTATTAACAGTATAAAAAATACTGTTTTTTTTATTTTTTTTATAAATCGACATAATTTGATAAAATTCGACAATATAAAAGAGTATAAGAATTATAAATTTATTTGGGGGGGAGGTGGATTATTTATGCTTGAATCATATGAAATTAATTATGATACATTAGCAATTATTCCAATTAATACAAGAATATCCAAAGTTATTGAAAAAGATAAAAATTACATAGTTAATAAAAAATCAACAGAAATAATTGATGATAGTTGTAGATATTTTGGTAGTACTTTAAGTGGAAGACATGAAGCAACTAAAAATTTAATAGGTGTAAGTTATAAAAGTCCTATTATTATAGAAGAAACCAGAAATATTATATTTTTTCCAACAAGTTCTCCAAGATTTAATAATTGTTATTGGATTGCTTTAAATAATATTAAAAGTAGTGAAAAATTAGATAATTTTTGTCAAATAATTTTTAATAATAATATTGAATTAGAATTAAATATTTCTTATGAATCATTACAAAATCAAATTCTAAGAGCAACTTTATTAGAATCTACATTAAAAAAAAGAATAAATTTATAAAAAAAAATGTCTTTTTTAGACTTTTTTTTATAATATTTCTATTTTTTTAGGTTTTTTTATGATATAATTATATAGGTGTATAGGAGTACTTAAAAATAAAAAAATTAAAATAAACACTATTAAAATAAAAATTATAAAAAAAGAGGAATTTTATGTACATATCTAATTTGAAATTATCTAATTTTAGAAATTATAAAACTTTAAATATAAATTTAGATAAAAATATAAATATTATAATTGGAAATAATGGTGAAGGTAAAACTAATTTACTTGAAAGTATTTATGTTTTAGGTTTAACAAAATCACATAGATCATTTATTGATAATAATTTAATAAGAAATAATTGTGATAGTTGTAAAATAAAAGCTAAATTAAATAAAGATAATTATAAATCTGAATTAGAAATAATATTAGAAAATAAAAATAAAATTCTTAAAATTGATAAACAAATAATAAACAAAAATAGTGATTATATTTCAAATATGAATATTATAATTTTTTATCCAGAAGATTTGGAATTAATTAAAGGATCTCCTGCGGCAAGAAGAAGATTTTTAAATTTAGAATTATCTCAATTAAATAGAAATTATCTAATTATATTAAATGATTATAATAAGTTATTAAAAATGAGAAATGATTATTTAAAAAATAATTATATTGATGAAAATTATTTAAATATATTAACTGATTATTTAATTGATAAGGCAATATCTATATATAAAACTAGAAAAAAATTTATAGATAAATTAAATGATATAATTAATAATGTATATTTTGATATTGCTAAATTAAGTAATTTTAATATTAAATATAAAACTTCAATAGAATTAGATAATTTAAATTATGAAGAATTAAAATCAAAATTAAAAAATAAATTTAAAGACGTTTATAATCAGGAAATAAAATTTAAAAACACTTTAATAGGACCACATAGAGATGATTTAGAATTTTTTTTAGGTGATTTAAATTTAAAATTATATGGTTCGCAAGGACAACAAAGAGTAGCAGTTCTTTCATTAAAAATAGGTGAAATAAATATTTTTAAAAAATATAAAGAACAAACACCAATATTATTATTAGATGATGTATTTAGTGAATTAGATCAAAAGAAAAAAAATAATTTATTAAAATATATAAATGATAATATACAAGTTATTATTACAACAACAGATGTTAAAAATATAAGTAAAAAAATATTAAAAGATGCAAATGTTATTAAAATAAAAGAAGGAAAAATAGAGGAGTGAAAATATGGCAGAAAAGATAGAACATTATGATTCATCTGATATTCAAGTTTTAGAAGGATTAGAAGCAGTTAGAAAAAGACCTGGTATGTATATAGGTACTACAGATGTAAAAGGATTACATCATTTAGTATGGGAAATAGTTGATAATGCGATTGATGAAGCTTTAGCAGGTTTTTGTGATAATATTGAAATAGTAATTAATAAAGATAATTCAATTACTGTAAAAGACAATGGTCGTGGTATACCAGTTGGAATTCATCCAAAAACAGGTATCTCAACAGTAGAAACAGTTTATACTGTATTACATGCTGGTGGAAAATTTGGTGGAGGAGGATATAAAGTATCCGGAGGTCTTCATGGAGTAGGTGCATCAGTTGTTAATGCATTATCAAGCTGGGTTACTGTAACAGTATATAAAGATGGTAAAGTATATGAAGCAAAATTTAAAAATGGTGGAAAAACTGAACAAAAATTAACTGAAATAGATACATGTGAAGAAAATAGAACTGGAACAACTGTATCTTTTAAACCAGATCCTGAAATATTTGATACTGATATATATGATTATGAAACATTAAAAGTAAGAACAAGAGAATTAGCTTTCTTAAATAAAGGTTTAAAATTAACTTTAAGAGATGATAGAGATAGTGAAGATACTACTGGTGATAGTTTCTGCTATGAAGGTGGTATTAGTGAATATGTTAAGTATATTAATAAAAATAAAACTCCTATTCATGAACAAATCATTCATTTAGAAGGAGAAGAAGATGGAATTATGTTTGAAGTTGCTATGCAATATAATTCTGGTTATACTGATAACATATATTCATTTGTTAATAATATTAATACTCATGATGGTGGAACACATGAAGAAGGTGTAAGAAGAGCTCTTACTCGTATAATTAATACGTATGCTAAAAAAACTGGAATTTTAAAAGATAAAGATGATTCTTTACTTGGTGATGATGTTAAAGAAGGACTTACAATGATTGTTTCTTGTAAACATCCAAATCCTCAATTTGAAGGTCAAACTAAAGGAAGATTAGGTAATTCAGAAGTAAGAAAATTAGCTGATAGTGTATTTTCTAAAGGATTTGAAAGATTTTTAATGGAAAATCCAGAAGAAGCAAAAATTATAGTAAATAAAGCAATGCTTGCTAGTAGAGCACGTAATGCAGCAAAAAAAGCTAGAGAAATAACTAGAAAAAGTGAAATGTCAACAACAAACTTTTTTGGTAAGTTATCAGATTGTAAGAGTAAAGATCCAAAAGTATCTGAAATATTTATAGTCGAAGGAGATTCAGCGGGTGGATCAGCTAAAAAGGGTAGAGATTCAATGACTCAAGCAATACTACCTTTAAGAGGAAAAATATTAAATGTAGAAAAGGCAAGACTAGATAGAGCATTAGGTAATGAAGAAATTAGAACAATTATTACTGCTTTTGGTACAGGAATAGGACAAGAATTTGATTTATCAAAATTAAGATATGACAAAATTATAATAATGACCGATGCCGATGTTGATGGATCACATATTAGAATATTATTATTAACATTATTCTATAGATTCTTTAAACCAATTGTTGAAGAAGGACATATATATGCTGCTCAACCACCTTTATTTAGAATAACACATGGTAAAACAAGAAAATATGTGTTAGATGAAGCAGAAAAAGA
>OMSK01000101.1 GCA_900313725.1 uncultured Bacillota bacterium
TAAAGATGATACTATATTTGCTAAAGTTGATGGAATAGTTAAATTTGAAAGACGCGGAAGAGATAAAAAACAAGTTAGTGTTTATCCAGAAGTTTAGTTAGAACAATGTTTCTAACTTTTTTCTTTAGAATAATTAGGAGGTGTTAAAATGAAAAAAGATTTTAAGTTTATTGCAAAATATTTAAAAAAACATCGTGCTAAATTAATAATCGCATGTATCTTAATATTTGTTTCATCATTATTTAACTTAACTTATGGTTATTTTAATGGTAAAGCAATAGAAGAAATAACTAAATTAAATCTAAAACTTTCAATTTTTTATTTAGGATTATATTTCTTTGTATCAGTTTTTTCTGGAACAATACTGATGCAAGCAGGATATTATATGTTAAGTAAAATAAAGATGCATGTTATTAATAGTATATCCTTAGATACTTATCATAAAACACTTAATCTACCAGCCATAGCTTTTGAAGAAAAATCTAGTGGTGAAATTATTAATAGAGTTACTAATGATGCAGATACTATTACTAATTCATTTGGTGATATATTAGATATAGTAAGAGGATTATTAGGATCTTTCATAATATTTTTCTATATTATATATAATTCATGGATTGTTGCTTTAGAAATACTTATATTTGTTGGTCTATTATTCTTTGTAATGAAATATTTTAATCCAAAAATAAAAGCTGTTCATAAAGAATCTAAAAAAATAGTTGATGATTATACATCAGAAGTTACTGAAACAGTTAGAGGCGTAAGAGAAATTAAGACTTTAGGTATTAAAGATAATTTGTTTACAGAAATAACTGAAACAATTGAAAAATTATTTAAGAAAAGAACTGAAGAATTAAATCTAGATGTAAAATATGATATTATAATGGATATTTTAAGAATATGCTTAGAAGTAGGAGTATTTATGACTTGTGCAGTTCTTTTATATCATGGACAAGCTTCATTAACATTCTTTATCGCAATGACTTACTATGTATATAGATATACTTGGTTAGTCCAAAATTTAGCTCGTTTTTCTAAAACATGGCAAAGAGCTAAAGTAGCTATGGGAAGAATAAATGAAATACTTTCTAATGAATTATATGAAGATGAAAAATTTGGTGATATTGAGTTAGATTTATCTGATAAAACAATTGAATTTAAAAATGTAACATTTGGATATAAAGATGATGATATAACTCTTAAGAATTTTAATATTAAGTTAGAACCTAATAAAAAGATTGCTGTAGTAGGTAGATCTGGTCAAGGTAAATCAACATTATTTAATTTAATTACAAGAATATTTGATACTAATGAAGGAGAAATATTAATTAATAATATTAATATTAAAGATATAACAGAAGATTCTTTAAGAAAAAATGTATCAATTATTAGACAAGATCCTTTTATATTTAATAGGACAATTAAAGATAATTTCAAAATATTAGATGAAAATATTACAGATGAAGAAATAAAAGAATATTGTAAAAAAGCCTATATAGATGATTATATTGAATCATTAAAAGATGGATATAATACATTAATAGGTGAAGGGGGAGTAAACTTATCCGGAGGTCAAAAACAAAGATTAGCGATTGCTAGAACATTAGCTAAAAAATCAGATATTATTTTATTTGATGAAGCAACATCTGCCTTAGATAATGAGTCACAAGCCTATATTAAAAAATCAATAGACTCGCTTGTAAAAAATCATACAATTATAATAGTTGCTCATAGACTATCAACAATAGTAGATGCAGATATTATATATGTTGTAAATGATGGTAAGGTTGTAGATTCAGGAACTCACAAAGAGTTATTAAAAAAATCTACATATTATAAAAATTTGTATGAGAATGAAGAATAGATATAATCTATTCTTTTTTGTAAAGCAATTGTAAATAATATTGATTATTAATAAGTATTATTCTATAATTAAACTAGGTGAGACTATGGAAAAAGAAAAAATGATAGAGTATATTGAATTATATAATAATATTCAAAAATATGGTTTAAAAAGAGAAGATTTAAATGATGAACAAATGCTTTTATTTAATAAAGGAACTGAGTTTGTAAGAAATGATCCAGAATTAATAGAAATAATGAATAAACCTATAGATGAAAGAAAAAAAGCAATAGAGGATTATTATGTAAAAAAAGAACAAACAAATACAGAAACTGATGAAATAGAAGCCATTAAAGAAGCTTTTGGTATAGATATAACAAATATAGAAAATAAAAAGCTAGATAATGGTGTAGAAATATTTAAATTTTATGCTCCTAAATTACAAAGAACTGTTGTTCTTCAAAATAGACAAGATTTACCTCTTGTAGAACAATTAAAAAATATACAAGTCAATAATGAACAATTTCAAACAAATAATGATATAAATAATACAAATGCTATGTTAGAAGAAGAAAGACAAAAAGATAATGTAGAATTAAAAATGATATATCCAAGTGAAATAGATAATTATAGAAATACTATTGATGCAATGAAACCAGAAGAATTAAAAAAATTAACATATATTATAAAAAATGCAGATGTATTAAATATTAAGATAATTAATCTTCAATATTTAATATATTTAGATAATAATGATAATTTAAGAGAAGTAATATATGATAGTGAAAAAGATATAGTAGAAGATCAAGACCCTAATACATTAGAAAATAATGTTGAACAAATTAATACATCTGATAGAGTAGATGTTTCTTTAAGTAGTACTTCACAAGCAACTGCTTTATATAATGAATATGAAGATAAACCAGAAGAAAAAGAAAATATTGAAGATTATGGACAATTAGAACCAGATGTTCAAGCTATGGTAGTAACATATAATGATTATCCAGAACTATTAAATGCAATGGAAGAGGAAGAAAGAAAAAAATGGGAACATTATATAGAATTATATAAAAAATTTAAACAACAACAATATACAGCTCCTGAAATGCCAAAACAAAGAGTACTTACAAAACGTGAAAATGGAACAATAAGCATAGTAGTATTATCTATAGTTTCTATGTTGGCATTAGTAGTAACATTATTAGTAATTAATCAAATACATTAATAAGCCTTATATAGGCTTTTTTAGTTGTAATAATTATGGTTTTATGTTATTATTTTAGTAGGTGATTAATATGAAAAAAATACTAACAGGATTACAACCAAGTGGAGAATTAACACTAGGTTCATTAATAGGAGGAATATCACAAAGTATTAAATATCAAGATGAATATGATTCATATATATTTGTACCAGATATGCATGCGATTACAGTAGATCAAGATCCTAAATTATTAAAAGAAAGAATTAGAAAAAATGTTGCTTTATATCTTGCATGTGGACTTGATATAAATAAAAATACAATATATATTCAATCAGAAAATTTATATCATGCTAATCTATCATGGATTTTAGAATGTACTACATATATAGGTGAAGCATCTCGTATGACCCAATTTAAAGAAAAGTCAAAAAATAAAGAAAATATCTCTGTAGGTTTATTTACATATCCAATATTAATGGCATCAGATATTTTACTTTATTCACCTGATTTAGTACCTACGGGAATAGATCAAAAACAACATGTAGAATTAGCTCGTGATATCGCAACTCGTTTTAATAATAAATATGGAGAAACCTTTAAAATACCAGAACCAATGATTCCTGAAGTAGGGGCTAAAATAAAAGATTTACAAGATCCAACAAAAAAAATGAGTAAATCTAGTGAAAACCCTAAAGGAATAATATATTTATTAGATGAAGAAAATGTTGCTAGAAAAAAAATAATGAGTGCTGTAACAGATAGCGAAGGAAAAGTATATTTTGATGAAATTAATAAACCAGGTATATCTAATTTACTTACAATATATTCATGGTTAAAAAATATTTCAATTAAAGAAACAGAAGAACATTTTAAAGATTATAATTATGGAAATCTTAAAAAAGAAGTTGCTGATGTTTTAGTTGAAAAATTAAATGAAATACAAAGCAAATATAATGAAATAATTAATTCTAATATCATAGATGAAAAACTTGATAATGATTTAATAAAAGTTACTAATGAAGCAAAAGAAATGTATAATAAAGTTAGAACTAAAGTAGGATTAGGAAGATAATGGATAAATTAATAAATGATTTTTTAAAATATTTAGAGGTTGAAAGACATTATTCAGAACATACAATTATAAGTTATAAAACTGATTTAGAAGAATTTAATGAATATTTAGGTAATAAAAATATTAAGGATACTGATTATAAATTTATAAGAGACTATTTAACTTATATGTTTGATAAAAAATATGAGAAAAAAACAATATCTAGACATATAAGTACTTTAAGAAGTTTTTATAAGTATTTACTAGAAGAAAAAATAATAAAGAAAAATCCAATGACTTTAATATCTAATCCAAAACTAGATAAAAAATTGCCTAATTTTCTATATTATGATGAATTAGAAATATTACTTAATATTCCAGATAGATCAACAACACTTGGACTTAGAGATGCATTAATTCTAGAACTTTTATATTCAACAGGTATTAGAGTTAGTGAACTTATTAATATTAAATTAAAAGATATTAATAGAAGTGATAAAAAAATATTAATTATGGGTAAAGGTTCAAAAGAACGTTATGTTTTATATGGTGAAGTATTAGATAATTTATTAGATGTTTACTTATCTAATAGTAGAAGTAAACTAAATAAAAATAGTGATTACCTAATACTTAATAAAGATGGTAATCAAATTACTGATAGAGGAATAAGATTAATAATATCAAAAATATTAAAAAAAGGAGAGATTGATTATCATGTTTCTCCCCATACATTAAGACATACATTTGCAACCCATATGTTAGAAAATGGTGCTGATTTAAAAAGTGTTCAAGAATTACTTGGACATGAAAATTTATCAACAACTCAAGTATATACACATGTTACTAATGAAAGATTAAGAAGTGTATATTTAAAAACTCATCCAAGAGCAAAAGAAAAGTAGAATAATCTACTTTTTTTAATATTCTAATTTAGCATGTATAACTAATCTTTTCGAACCATCACTATGACATGTTGATAAAGTAAGTATTTTATCGGTTACATCTAATTCAACACCAAAATCATAAATACTACGTTCTTTTAGTCTTGTTAAGAAATTTGAATATGCAGCATCACTTTCAAATTCAGTTACTAAGTAGTCACTTATTACGTTAATAGTATACATTGAAAATATTCTCCATTTATTATGATTTGTTTCAGTATCAAATGTAATATACTGATTTTTTTCGTTCTTATACCAGCTTGTTTTTAATGTATCTTTTAAACTACCAAACATAACATAATAATTACCTGAATGACCATATATTATTGTATTTCTATCAAAGTATTTTGGATTATTACGATAATCCATGAAAATCCATCCATTAAGATTATATGATCCATCAAAACTACGGGTTAAATACTTATCATTATTTTTAGCTTGAACAACTGGGTAACTAATTTTAGTATTATTAATTGACAACCATCCAACAGTATCTTTATTTACTTTTTTTAATTCATTTATAGTTTTACCATCATATTTTTCTTCTTTTTTAGGTTCTTTCTTTTTTTCTTCTTTTTTCTCTGGTTCTTTATCAGGTTCTACTTTTTTAGGCTCTTCAATTTTTATAGAATTAACTATGTCATTGATTTTTTTAGTTGTTTCAATTGTTTTATCTGTTTGTTGTTTATCAATTATATAAAATAATCCATATACAATAAACGTAATAACAATAATTGTTAATAATATGGTTTTAATAAAACTTAAATTTAATTCTTTAAATATATTATTTTTAATATATTGATCTTCATATTTAATTTTTATATAAATTTTA
Source organism: uncultured Bacillota bacterium (assembly GCA_900313725.1). Classification (GTDB taxonomy): domain Bacteria; phylum Bacillota_I; class Bacilli_A; order RF39; family UBA660; genus OMSK01. The sequence goes on from OMSK01000101.1 coordinate 5,872, forward strand.
TTATTTTTTAATATTTTTTTATTTTTTACTTTTATAGTGTCAATACTTTTTAATATTTTATTGATATTTGAATTATTCTCCCATATTTCAATTTTTATATTTTTTTTATGATTCTTTTCTAATAATTTTATAATATCAGTTAGATTTTTTTGATCATAAAATTTAATTATTATTTGAAATAAAAATCTATTAATTTTTAAATAATCATTTAATATATTCAAATCTTTTTTTTGTAATTGCTTATCTATAATTATTTCTTCATTATAATAAATATCAGAATAGGTATTAAAATTATTTAATCTGTACAAGTAAGAATTGTCACATGTTTTTTTTCTAGTAATTATTTTAATATTTCTTGATAAATTTAATCTTTCAAATGTGATAGGGTTAATGTCATAACAGTCGATTACTTTAATATTTTTGTTTGTTAATATGTAATTAAATAACTCTGTATCAACTTTTTTATTTTCATTTATATAAAAATAATTTAAATTACTAATATTATAAATTAATTTAAAAACAAGTTTATTTATATTAACTTTATCAATAAATACTTTAGTAATGTTATCTTGAATAATTTTGTTTCTAATAAAATTGTAAATAAAATTAAAATTTTCATCAACAAAATTATCACTTAAAACTACTTCTTGTAAATCGAGTACATTGGTTCTAGAATATTCAGGATTTCTAAAATCATTATAATCATAGAACTGTATATACTCATTACTAAATTTAATAAGTATCTTCATGTTTAACACTTCCTACCATATATATAATAACATAATTTTTTTAATAATTAAATAAAAAAAAGATTATTGGTTAAACTATTAATACAATATTTATATTTAACATAATATATTAAAATATGTAAAAAAGTGTAAATTTAATATAATTAAGTTGACAAAATATAAGTAATGATTGTATAATTTAATTAATAATAAGGAGGATGTTTTATGAAAATAATGAAAAAAATATCAGTTTTTGTTTTTGCAATGGTTATGTTTGTATCTATGATTGGAGGAGCTAATGCATATACTCAAAATGTTACAATTGAAAAAACTAATATTGATATAGCATTTGTTCAAGATAATAACCCATATAAACCATATGTTGCTTTAAAAGGATCATTAAAGAATGATGCTGCTAAAGTATATGTTCAAGAAATTCAAATTGATCAAACAACATATAGAGCAATTAATTCTAATATAGAGGCTAAACAAAATTATTATGAACAAAATAAAAATATTTTAGATAATGGTACTGCAGAACAAAAAGCACCAGTTGAAGCAAAATTAGAAGAATATGCTGCTACTGAAAAAAATTTAATTCCATCATTTAGTGATAGTAATTGGAAAGAATTAACTAAAACTGGATCAACTACAGATGAAAACCAATATGGAGCAACTGTTTCTGGAGATAATGCATTCTATGTAGTTTGGGTAAAAGTTTCATTAAATGGAACTGATTCATATGCTTATATGCAAGGATGTCTTGATGAACCTGAAACAACTGTAGTATGTAAAATTCAAGATGGAAAATATTATGGTAAAGATGGTAGCGAAGTAACTAAAGAACAATATTCTGAACAATGTGAAAAGAAAGTATGTAGAATTGAAGGCGGAAAATACTACGATAAAGATGGTAAAGAAGTATCAAAAACTGATTATTATAAAGCTTGTCCAAATCCAAAAACAGGAAATAATACATACTATACATATGGTATAATAACTGTTATTGGAGCATGCGTTCTATACATGTTTACAAGAAGAATAAAAAAATTTAGTAAATAAAAAATCACATTTGTGATTTTTTTCTTTTAAGATTTATAAAAAAATGGTATAATTGATATGGTGATGATATGTTCCAATATAAAGACATTAAAATTAATTACGTTAGATATGGAAAAAAATCAAAAGACACTTTAGTTTTTTTACATGGTTGGGGACAAAATATTGAAATGATGAAACCTGTTGCTGATCCATTTAGTGAGGATTTTGATATTGTTATAATAGATTTACCTGGACATGGATCTAGTGAAGAACCAACTAGTGTTTATACGGTTTATGATTTTGTGGATTGTGTTAAAAGCTTATTAGATAGCTTAAAAATAAAAAATCCTATATTAATAGGTCATTCTTTTGGAGGAAAAACAAGTTTGCTATATGCGTCAATGTATGATGTAAAAAAACTAATATTGTTTGCTCCTTCATATAAGAAAGAAATACAAAAATTATCTTTAAAAACTAAAATGTTAAAAACTGCTAAAAAAGTACCAGGATTAAAAAAATTAGAGGGATTTGCTAAAAAACATATTGGATCAACTGATTATAAAAATGCTAGTCCATTAATGAGACAAATTTTAGTTGAAACAGTCAATTTTGATATAAGAGATCAAGTTCCTAATATTAAATGTCCAACATTATTAATATGGGGAACATTAGATGAAGCCGTTGATGTTTCTGGTGCATATGAATTAGAAAAACTAATTCCAGATGCAGGAGTAGTAATATATGAA
>OMSK01000058.1 GCA_900313725.1 uncultured Bacillota bacterium
AAATTCATTTGAATCTTGTACTATTACTGCTTTACAATGTTCACATGTTGTAGTACCTGGTTCTATACTACCACCACAGTTTGGACACGAAGTAATTAATTTATTTACATTCATACTAAATTCTAATTTATATGCATTAAACATTGCATCTTTTTTAGTTCCTTTAACAACTTTACCAGAATCAACATCTATCACATAATCATAAAATTCTATTAATAAATAATATTGAACAGTAAGAATATTATTTTCTACTTTTACGTCTAAAAGAGTATCCTTGTATTTAGCAAAATTAGACATAATATTTTGTTGATGTTTTATTTTTAATGCTTCCAATTCTTCATAATAAGTATTGTAAATTTCGTTACTACATAGTTTTTTTAATGAATCATAATCAAAATTCATCCAAGCATTTTGTACCTTAACAAATTTTTCACAAAATTCTGCCTCTAATTCAGTGATAGTTTTATTAATATATTTACTTATTATTGCTTGTATTTCTTCATCACTCTTTACTTTATCAGGAAGTGTTAAATTACTTTTTCTTGTTACATCAGGAGTTTTATTATTAATTAAATGTGAAACCCACAAAGCAAACAAATAAACAAAAACTATAACATAAACAATTATTGTATCATCATCAAGTTGATAATCACCTAAATCATCAGATGAATTCCTGTATGAAGAATAAGAACTACTAGACCAAGAACTATCACTTGAAGACCACGATGATCCACCACCCCATGAAGAACCTCCACTACTATATGAAGAATCCCATCCGGAATCAGCTTTTACATTTGTTATTCTATTTAAACTAAATAAACTAACAAACAAAACTAAAACCATCATTAATAATTTTATATGTTTTTTCATACATCCACCTACTATTAAAATTATAACATAAAAAAGACTTAATTTCATTAAATTAAGTCAATTCTTTTTAAGCATCTTTCTTTACCAAGTAATTTTAATAATTCATATAAATCAGGTGTTTGTGATGATGTTGTAATAGCTACTCTAATAACAGTTGATACATCTGCTACATTACCTTTATATTTATCTGGATTTTCTTTATAATCTTTCATATTAGATGCATATCCTAATTCATCACATAATGCTTTAATTTTATCAAACCATACATCTTTATCAGATACATCAAAATATTTATCAAAATACGTATTTAATATTAGTTTTATTTCAGTTTTATCAGTTATAGTTTGATAGTCATAAGTTCTTTCATCATTATTAAAATATTCATCATACATATACCATATTAATCCTTTAATAGATGAATAATTTTCATAATCTTTTCTTGGTTTCTTTTGTTCTCTTTCAATATTTAAAATATTAATAGTATATTCTTTATATTTAGTTATTATTTCATAAAATTCATTATCATATTCTTTTGCCCATTTAGATAATTCTTCATATAAATAATCAGCTTTAAATTTAGAAATAATATTTTTAGATATATTATTTAATTTTTCTAAATCATATAAAGCTCCACCAGATGAACTCATCTTTTTAGGAGAATAAGTAAAATCTAGATATGTTTTATCAGGATTAGCTGTATGCCATTCTTCATAATTAGAATTAATTATAGTCATTAATGATTCAATAACTGCCTCTTTTGGATACCCTAATTCTTTATAATAACTCATAGTAGCTTCAGGATCTTTTCTTTTACTTAATTTTCTTACAGAATCACCATCTCTTTTAACAATTAATGGTGTATGAATATATTTAGGTGGTTTAACCCCAAAAGCTTTAAATAACTCAATATGAACAGGTACAGATGATAGCCATTCTTCACCTCTTACTACATGAGTTGTATGCATTAAATAGTCATCAACAAAATGAGCAAAATGATATGTTGGTAGTTTATCATTAGATTTCATAATAATTATATCTATATCATTTTCAGGAAGTGATAAAGTACCTCTTACTAAATCATCAAAGAAAAATCTCTTATCATTATCACCCATAGATTTAAATCTAATTACATATTCTTCACCATTTTTAATTTTTTCAATCATTTCATCAATTGATAGTTTTCTACATTTTGCATATGAACCATAATAACCAATTCTTGCTTTATATTTTTCTTGTTTAGATCTCATTTCATCTAATTCTTCTTTTTTACAAAAACAAGGATAAGCTCTACCGATTTCAATTAAATATTTTATAAATGTATGATATATTTCTTTTCTCTCACTTTGAATATAAGGCCCATAATTACCAACTATATTTCCTTCATATTCATATTCATCAGGAACTATATCATAATGATTTAATGTATCCATTATTAGTGCAACTGCTTCCTTTACTTCTCTTTTTTGATCCGTATCTTCATTTCTTAGATAGAAAATCCCATCAGAATTATGTGCTAGTACTTTATCAATAATTGCTTGATAAAAACCTCCTAAATGCATAAATCCTGTAGGAGAAGGTGCAAATCTAGTTACTTTTTGTCCTTCTTTTAACTCTCTTTCTGGATACATATTTTTATAATCATCAATTGTTTTTGTAATATCTGGAAAAATAATATTAGCTAAGTCAACATTTGTCATAAAAATCACCTAAATAATTATAACATTAATATTAAAAAAAATAAAGTAATCTATTACTTTATTCGTATTTTATAATTATTTTATTCATTAAAAATCCTTTTTTTAATGAATACTGTTTTATTAGTAAATTTTGTTTTATATCATAATAATATATTTTATTATTTTCATTTATTATTTGATATTGTTTTAATATACTTTTTATATCACTTTTTAATGAGGAAGAATCCCTAAATGAATTAAGTTTTATTTCATTTTTATCTTTCTTTTCAACAAAAGTCATTCTTGGTATTTGGATATTTTTACCATTTATTTTATAGTTTTTTATACCAAAAGGAAAATATTCAAAAAAAACAAGTAATACAATAAAAATTACAAGTATATTAAGAGGCGTTAAATATTTTTTCATTTAACTTCCTCTTCTATCCATTCATAATAATCTTTACTACATTTAACTTCATAATATGTAAATTCAAAACAATCATAATTATGGTATTTTCTAATTATTTTATAGATTTCATCTAAATTTTTTTCTTTTGTTTTTAATTCTAACATATATTCCATACTTGTTTCTAGATTACCTTTCCATCTCCAAGTACTATTAATCCTTGAAACTTGGGCAGCTGCAATTAATCTTTCATTTAATAATTCTACTTTAGCACTATTTAATAAATCAATATTATCAAACGCTATTTTAACAATTGTATATTTCATATTATCACCAATTTAATTATATATGAAAAAAAGAATAAAATCAATTATTCTTTTAGTCATCAATTTGAACATATTTCTTATCAGGAATTTCTTTTTTAATTTCTTTTTTAGGAATAGTTAATTTAAGAATACCATTTTTATAATTTGCTCTAACATCTTCTACTTCAATATTATCACCTACGTAAAAACTTCTAGAACATTCACCATAATATCTTTCTTTTCTTAAATATTCTCCCTCATTATTATCTTTATCTTCATTAATAGAAGCAAGTACATTTAAATATCCATCTTCTACTTCAATTTTAATATTTTCTTTTTCAAAACCTGGCATTTCAATATCAATAATATAACTACTTTCATTTTCTTTGATGTCAGTTTTCATAAGTTTATTTTCTCCTTTAAAAAATGGATCTTTAAACATATCCTCAAATAAATCAAAGTTTCTCTTAGGTACTATCATCATATTATCATATCCTTTCTCATACCCGTAAGTCTTTAACTTACATATTAATAATAGCACTTTTTATTGGCACTGTCAAGATATGAGTGCTAATAAAATTAAAAAAAAGAAACAGATATAATCTGTTATGCTTTTTTACTATATGGAAATTGAACTATATTATTTGTTCTTTTCTTTGATTTATTATATCTTGATGGTAAATCTTTCATTATTTTTTCCACATATTCTCCATTACAATATAATTTAAGAATATCTTTTATTTCTTCATCTGTTTCAAGCACATATGTATCATCTTCATATGTCTTTAATTTATCATTAATAACCATTGTTTCTATTTTCATAAATTTTATAATTTTTTTAAAATCATCTTTAGAAGTAGCTTTTTCTAATTTTTTGAATAATATTTTATTAATTAATACATTAACAAAAAATAATCTATATAA
>OMSK01000029.1 GCA_900313725.1 uncultured Bacillota bacterium
TAGTAAATATACTAAAAAGTATGATGTTTTATTTAATTATAATTGTTTTGTAGAGATTTAAATTAAATTTGTATTTTTCAAAAGAGCCAATAAACATTATTGACTTTTAATTTTATTTTAATGTTGTAAAAAAACGTAAAAAAATAAAAAAATAAGTAAAAAAGCAACAAAATACATTTACTTAGTTTTAAATAAATGATAAAATTAATATGAAGGAAAGTGATAATATGACTAATGCTGAGAAAATTATTAAAATTGCAAATGAAAATAACGGATATGTGACAACAAAACAAGTTAAGGATGCAAATATTAATACTATTGAATTAACAAGGTTAGTTAAACAAAATAAATTAGAAAGAATTACAAGAGGATATTATTCAATTACTAATTCTTTTTGTGATGATTATTATAAATATCAAATAAAATCTAAAAACTGTGTTTTTTCTCATTCTACAGCGCTTTATTTTTATGACTTATCTGATAGAACACCACTTTATTTTGATATGACTGTACCAGTTGGATATAGTGGTAGTTTAAGTAAAGATAAAAATGTTCAATTGCATTATGTAAAAAAAGAGTACTTAGAACTAGGCTTAACTACAGTTGAATCTCCTTTTGGAATGAAACTTAGAACTTATGATTTAGAAAGAACTATTTGTGATATAGTCAAATATAGAAATCATATGGATAAAGAAATTTTTACAAAGGCATTGAAATGGTATGCTGAAAGAAAAGATAAAAATCTGCTTAAACTAATGAAATATGCAAAAAAATTAAATATTGATAAAAAAGTTCTTGAATATATGGAGGTGTTACTTTAATGAATTCTGATAAATTAAAAAACATCATATATAAAAAGGCACATGGTAATAGTGATATCTCACAAAAATTTTATCAATTGTTTTATTTTGAAAGAATTTTAGAAAGAATATCTATAAGTAATTATAGAGGACAAATAATATTAAAAGGTGGATTATTGCTTACATCTATTATTGGAGATGATGAAAGAACTACTAAAGATATGGATGCAACTTTGAAGGGTATACCTCTTACAAAAAACGATGTCGAAAAAGTGTTTAATGAAATACTTAATATAGATATTAATGATGGAGTATCATTTCAAATTATATCTATTAGGGATATTATATTAGATGATGAATATGGTGGCTTTAGATTAAATATATTATCTAAGTTAGATAATAATAAAACTTATATTACAGTTGAATTAACAACAGGAGATGTTATTACGCCAAAAGAGATAAAATATAATTATAATTCTATTTTTGAGAATAAAAAAATACCTATAATGTCATATACACTTGAGACAGTATTAGCAGAAAAATTTCAGACTATTGTTACTAGAGGTTTATTAAATACTAGATTAAAGGATTTTTATGATGTTTATATATTAATCAAAACAAAGATGAATGAATTAAATAAAAATAATTTGATTAAAGCAATTAATAATACTTTTAAAAGAAGAGAAACCAATTTTGATATAGAACAATTTAATGAAGTTATTAAAGATTTAAGTGATGATAATAATATGAATAATTTATGGAATGAATATGTTTCAAAAAATTCATATGCAAAAGGGGTTAAATTTGAAGATACAATTAATGCAATAAAAGAAATAATTGAAATATTAGAAAAAGAATTAGTTGAAGTATAGGAGGTTTGATTATGAATCTAATAGGTAGTAGAACTATAGAAACTGAAAGATTGATATTAAGAAGTTCTAAGATGGAAGAACAAAAAAGATTGTGGGAGATATTAATGATACCAGAAGTAAATAAATGGTATTTAACAGGTGCCAAAAAACATGCTAATAATCCTAGTCACTGGACTTGGGAGAATCAAGAAAAATTCTATAAATCTAAAGTTGATAAAGCAGATAATAATGATGTATTTGTATGGAGTGTATTTTTAAAACCAGAATATACGAATAGTGGTTATGAAGAAGTAATTGGACAAGTATCTGCTCAAGAAAATGGAGAAGATATAACTATTCGTGATGTTGGTTGGTATATGGATCCTGCTTATCAAGGTAAGGGTTATGCAACAGAGGCTGCTAAAGCAATGATAGATTATATGTTTAATGAAGTAGAGATTAATGGTATTTCTTCCGGTGCTGTAAAAGATAATATAGGATCTTGTAAAATATTTGAAAAATTAGGATTTAATAAGATTGATGAAGTAGAAGAAGATTCTCCTTATACTTTTTATGATGGAATATTAACTTTCTCTAAATATGGATTAAATAAGGAGTATTACTTTAATAATGAAAATAATTGAGTACGAAGATAAATATTTAGAAGATGTAAAAGATTTATTAGTTGAACTAGAAGAATATATTGTATCAATTGATGAAGATAATTTAGATCAAGTTCATCCAGAATATAGAGAAAAAATGGCAATTTTAGATTTAGAAGAAGTTAAAAATAATGATGGGAAATGCTATATAGCAGTTGAAAATGATAAAGCAATAGGTTTAATTATTGGATGTATATTTCCATATGATGAATATGATTACTTAGATTATAAATGTCCTAAAAGAGGAGAAATAACTGAATTAATAGTTTCTAAAAATGTAAGAAGTAA
>OMSK01000026.1 GCA_900313725.1 uncultured Bacillota bacterium
ATTAATTATTTCAACAAGTATAAGTATAATACTTGTTACAACACATCAATATAAACAAATAAAAAAAGTATTATATTAATACTTTTTTATTTTTTCTTTCTACTTATATTATTTTCAACTGCTATTCTTTGTACTACTGCTAATGCACATATTAACGATATAGTAAATGATCCACCATATGATAAGAATGGAAGTGGTACACCAGTTAATGGCATAATACCAAATAATCCACCTAAATTAATTAATATATGCAAGAATATATAAGTAGCAACACCTAAGCATATAAATCTTCCTTTTACAGTTGTACTATTCATTGAAATATTTAATATTCTTTTTATTATAATTGCAAACAATATAAAGATAATTGTTGTAGCTATTAAACCATATTGTTCTGCGATAATTGCAAACACACTATCTGTATGTGATTCTGGAATATATGATATTTGTTTACTATTACCAATACCATTTCCAAATAATCCACCAGAATTAATAGCTATAAATCCATTACATATTTGATATCCACCATCTTCATATCTAGAACATGGATCAAAAAATTCAAATCTACTTTTTTGTGCTCCTGATAATACATTACCTTTACTTGATAAATACAATAATGCTATAAATCCAAGTATAACACATAAGCCAATCGTTCTAAGTTTATATTCATTTGGTACTGGACCTGTTATAAATAGTGTAAAAAATATTGTTGTTATAATTATCATTGTTCCTAAGTCTTTTTGTAAAAATATAATTACTGGGAATGCTAATCCAACTAATAATATTTTACCTATCATATTATATTTTTCTTGAGGTTCTGTTTTTACACTACCAAGTTTATCTTGATATTTTTCAAACAATAAAGCTACACATATAATCATTACTATTTTAGCAAATTCACTTGGTTGAAATGTAAAGCCTTTTATATTAATCCAGTTATTATTACCAGAATAATCAGCTCCAAATGATGAAAATGATACTGCAAGAGAAACTGCTAACACAGCTATATAAAAGAATGGCCCCATTAATTTATATGACTTCGTAGGCGTTTTTATAATAAACATTCCTATAAATACACCTATTGCAATTGTTATTAATTGTCTATAAAAATAACTATATAATGCACTATGATATTTTAATACAGCAGTTTGAGAAGATGCTGAAACAATATTTAAAAGACCAAACAAAAATAAAATAGCTGTAAATATAAATAATGGTTTATCCATATTTCTAATTGCTCTTGTTAAACCTTTCATAGTATCACCTAGTATAATTTTAACATAATAACATTAACTTATCAATTAATTTAGTCAAATATAAGAACAAAAATTTAACTATAGAGTAAAATATATTAGATAAGAATAGGAGGGATTTTTATGTATTACTATGGTGGATACCAAGGTTATGGTTGTGGAAATCCATGCGGTAATGGTGGATACGGCTATGGTAGTGGATATGGTGCATCAATAATTTTAGTTCTATTTATTTTATTAGTTATTATTATCGGTTCTAGAGCTTGGGATCGTAACTAATTTATATATAAAAAACTCTATTTTTTAGAGTTTTTTTAATTAATATGAAAAACATTTCACATTATGTTTGCATTTTTTATATTTTTGTGATAGAATATCGGTGTTGGTGGTGGTACTATGTTTAAAAGTTTAAATATTTTAGATGATTCACATAAAGTATTAAGACAAGTTTCTAAAGAAGTTAAACTTCCTTTAGATGATAAAGATAAAGCAACTATTGAACATATAATTAAACATTTAACTTATAGTCAAATTGAAGAATATTCTGAAAAATATGACTTAAGACCTGGTATGGGACTTGCTTTCCCACAACTTGGAAAATTAAAAAGAATAATTGTAATAGTTGATGAATATGAAGAAGGTAAATTTAAAAACTACGTTGTATGTAACCCTGAAATAGTAAGTAATTCTACTGAAATAATTGCAGCAGAAGCTGGTGAAGGATGTTTAAGTGTCAATCGTGAAATTGAAGGACATGTTCCAAGATACGCAAGAGTTACTGTAGAAGGATATGATGTAGATGGTAAAAAAATTAAGATACGTGCTCGTGAAGAATTATCAATTGCCTTCCAACATGAAATAGATCATTTAAATGGTATTTTATTCTATGATAGAATTGATAAAAAGAAACCATTTTATAGTGAAAAAGAAATAAGATTAATATAACACTTTATGTGTTATATTTTTTATGGTATAATGATTATGGTGATTATATGAGTTACAAAAGAAAAATGATTAAATACGCTATAAAGGTAATTTTATTAGTATTATTTGCTTGCCTATGTTCTGTATGGATTTACTATAATGCATAAAAAAAAGACTTTAAGTCTTTTTATTTTGCCTCAACAATAAGTTTAATAGCAGTTCTTTCTTCCCCATCAATTACAATATCTGTAAATGCAGGAATACATACTAAGTTTTTGCCAGAAGGAGCTACAAATCCTCTTGCAATTGCAATTGCTTTAATTGCTTGATTCAAAGCTCCTGCTCCTATTGCCTGTATTTCTACACTAGTCTTTTCTTTAAATAAATTGGCTAATGCTCCAGCTACTGAATTAGGATTTGATTTAGATCCTACTTTAAGTGTTTCCATATAATTA
>OMSK01000023.1 GCA_900313725.1 uncultured Bacillota bacterium
ACTGCTCTATTTTCACCTACACCCATACCAATACCAATTAAGGCATTTCCACGTTTTTCCATAACTGTTTTAACATCTGCAAAGTCTAGGTTAATTAAACCTGCTACTGCGATTAAATCAGAAATTGATTGAACACCTCTTCTTAGTACATTATCTACTTCTTTAAATGAATCTACTAATGAAGTTGATTTATCAATAATTTCTCTTAATCTATCATTTGGAATAACGATTAATGTATCAACATTTTTCTTTAGTTCATTTAAACCTTCTATAGCATAATTCATACGTTTTTTACCTTCAAATGAGAATGGTTTAGTAACAATACCAACTGTAAGTGCTCCAAGTTCTTGAGCAATTTGAGCTACTATTGGGGCTGCACCGGTTCCAGTTCCACCACCCATACCACAAGTGATGAATACCATATCAGCTCCTTCTAGTGCTGCTCTAATTTCATCTTTACTTTCTAGTGCAGCTTCTCTACCAATTTCTGGATTTGCTCCTGCTCCTAGTCCATTTGTTAATTCTTTTCCCATTTGAATTTTAACTGGTGCATTTGATTTAACTAATACTTGGTAATCTGTATTAGCAACAATAAATTCTACTCCTTTAACACCAGATTCAATCATTCTATTTACGGCGTTACAACCTCCACCACCGCAACCTATTACTTTAATTTTTGCTAATTGATCCATTTCTAATCCAAACATGTCTTAATCCTCCTTAAAAAAGTATCCAAATACTTTACCTAGCATTGAATCATTTATTACATTCATTATTTTATTTTCTTCTTCATATTCATAATCATCAACCATTGTATATTCCATATTTCTTAACTTTAATTTATTAATAAAATATATAATGTTTCCTACGGCTGATGAATACTTATTATTTCTAACTCCTAATACCTTAATACTTCCTACTTTAGCGTTATTTCCAAGTATTTCTTCTGTAATAACATTAAAGCTATCCATACTACTAGTACCACCAGTTATTATTATATAATCTACATCACGATTTGTCAAAAGATTTATTTCTTTTCGTGCTAATGTTAGAATTTCTTCAATTCTAGACATTACTATTTCTGATATTTCAAATTGATTAACTTTTAGTTTTTCTCCAAATTTATTAGATATTTCATAAAATTCATTTTTACCAGCATATCTTTTATGAGATAATGCAAATTTTTCTTTTAATTTAATTGAATCAGCTAATGATATTTTATAAATATAAGCAATATCACTATCAATATTTTTACTACCTAAATCAATTACAGAGCTTTTTATTGCTATATCTTTATTATATATTGTAATACTTGATGAATCATAACCAATATTTATAATTGCTCCCATTTGATTAGCAGTTGTTCTATTTCTAAAAGTATTAATATCACCAATTGAATTAAGTGATATATCAACTACTTCTAATCCAATATTTTCTAATATACTTACTATGTTATACATATTTTTTTTAGGTACAGTAGATACAACAGCTCTAGATGACAACATATGCCCCACTTTTCCTCTTGGATCTTGTAATCCAACTTGGTTATCTAATGTAAAATCTATTGGAACTATATTTACTATTTCATTATCACCTATATCAAGATTTTTTAAAGAACTTTCTAATACTTTAGCAACTTCTTTACCAGTTATTTCACTTTCACTACTTACAGAAGTTTTACCACTTACCATAAAGAATTCTGATTTATCATTTGGTATAGAAGCAATTACTTTTTTTATTTCTATTCCTAACATTTCTTCTACTTCATTAATTGCTTTTTTAATAGAATTAGAAGCTGTTTCTTGATTAACTATCATTCCTTTTTTTATACCTTCAGACTTAACAGATGATGCAGCAAGTAGATTTAATTTATTATTATATAATTGGCATACAACTATTTTAATAGAATCTGTTCCGATGTCTAAACTAGTATACACATTCCTCACTTTATCATCTCCTACAATCTAAAAATAATTATACTATAAATTTATTAAAATAACAATATTTTATAAAGAAAAGATTAGAAATTTCTTCTAATCATTAAATATTTCAAAGTATTCTCCAGCATCTAAATTTAATGTACCATTTTTATTACCAAATTTATTAATTATTTCTAAACTTATTTTTACATAATTATTAATATTTTCTAATTTCTCTAATGTTACATATACATAATTACCATCTGACATAGTAAATAAGAATCTTTCTTCATCTACTTTAGATGGATCATATTTTATTTCAGAAATTCTATTTATAATATCTAAATCAACCAATCTCATTTGTTCAATTAATTTTTTATATACTTTATCAGGTACATAATTAATTAATATTGGTCCTTCTAGTTCTTTATTTATTTCCTTACCATTATATAAAACGCTTTTTTTATTAGAAGCATTATAGAATAATACTATATTTTCCTCTACTTTAATATATATTTGTTTAAAATTCTTTTTAGTAACTTTTGCTTTACTTATATAATCACTTTTTTCGATATTTTTTTCTATTTTATTACTTGAATATTTAAACATTGAAGGATAATCTTGTATTTTAGCTAAATCAATTATTTCTTGATCTGATAATATATTATTACCTTCTACAAAGATATTTTTTATAGGAAATCTACACGCTTGTTTAATTAAACACACAATAAAAACTAGAATAAATAATGCGATTAATATTCTACCTATTTTTAATTTTCTTTTTTTACGTCTATTTTTCTTTTTCATATCATCACTCTAGAATAATTATACAAAAAAAACTAGTTATTTTCAACTAGTTTTTAGGATTAACATATAATATAGATCTATTTTCAAAATTGAGATTTTTAATAAATTTAGTAAAATCTTTATAATCAAGTTTTTTATAGAAATTATATAAATTATACTCTACTTTATTATCTTGAATAATATCATTCATAACCGCACCATTTAAACTAAATATATTATCACTCATATATATACAAGACGCTATTCCAACCTTTTTTTCTCTATTAAATTCTTTTAATGTTATATTAAATAATTTAAATTCTTTATCTATTTCATTAATTAATTCTTTTTGTTTTTTAGTATCAGCTTCAATAACAAGTAATAAATGTTTATCAGTTTTAATATGATAAAAAACAATATCCTTGGTAATTATATTATCTTTTTTTAATCTTTCATTTAATAATGATACTGGTCCTAATTTTAAATTAGTATAAAAAGATATAAAACTACTTACTTGTTTTTTACTTAAACCAGTATTTTCTATATTAAATTTATATGATATTAATACCTTTGGTATAGTAATATTCATATTTATAGTATCTTCTTTTTTTTCAACATTATCTGGTTCGTTATATGTTTTTATTTTTATCTTTTTAGCTTCTTCAAAATGTTTGTTTTTTTGATTTTCCTTTATTGTTTTAATTATTTCTTTTGGTTTTACATTACCTGTTACACAAACAAACATATTTGATGGATGATAGAAAGTATTATAACATTTATATAAATCTTCTTTAGTAATTTCATATATACTTTCTACTGTTCCTCCTACTGATATTTTAATAGGATGTTCTATAAAAGAATTATATGTTAATACTTCACCTGGATGAGCAAAAGGATTATCTTGATACATTTTTAATTCTTGTTCAATAATCCCTTTTTCTTTTTTAACATTTTCATCTGTAAAATATGGTGCTTGAACAAAGTCTAATAAATAATTTAGATTTTCTAGTATATTATCTTGTCCTACAAATAAATATGTTGTTTTAAAGTTTGATGTATTAGCATTACAATCTGATCCTGATTTTGAATAAAATTCAAATGGATCTTTACCATCTTTTTGTTCAAATACTTTATGTTCTAGAAAATGAGCTACCCCGTCTGGAACTTTAATCATTTCATTTTCACCTATAGGAACAAATTCATTTTGAATTGATCCATAATTAGTAGTAAATGTTGCATAGACATTATTAACATCATTTTTTGGTATTACAAAAATTCTTAGACCATTATCTAATGTTTCTTCATATATATCTAAATCTAATTTATTTAGTTTTTTCTTTTTCATTATTTAATGTCCCTTCTAATAAGAATATTTTATTAATATTTACTTTATTTGCAACACTAACTATATCTTTTTTAGTAACTTTTTTTATTTCTCTTAATCTTTTTTCTACTAAATCTAATCCACCATATTCAGATGATAAATAATTATTTATTATAGCCATTGGAGCATCATATATTTCATTACATCCATTAATATATATTTTTCTTGCATCTTCGATATCTTTAGTAGTAAATTCACCTTTTTTCATTTTATCTAATTCAATATTTATTAATTCTATTGTTTTTTTATAATCTTTTGAATTAATACCTGCAGTTAAAGTCATTATTTTTGATAATACAGCAATACTTGTATTTATATAATAACATAGTGAATTTTTTTCTCTTACATTTTGGAATAATTTAGAATTAGGACCTCCTCCTAATATTAATGAATAGAGTGCTAAAACATATTTTAATTCAAAATCAGTTAAATTATCAGTAGTAAAACCCATTGCTAATTTAGATTGATTATTAGTTATTGATTCTTTTACTTCTAATTCATCATTAATAGGATTTAATTCAATAAAATGTGACTCTTTATATTCAATTTTATTATTATTTTTTATATATTTATCAAATATATCTAATTTTTTTTCATTAATATTACCAATAATAAAAATATCAATTACATCTTCTTTTAGTACAGATTTATAATACTCATAAATATTTTCTTCATTTATTTTCTTTAAATCTTTTAAATATCCACATGATCTATATGATAATGGTCCATCATCCATAGATTCAAATAGTTTAATAAGACTATATTTACCCGGATTATCTTTTATACTTGAAATATCATCTTCAACAGTTTTTTTAATTAAATCAAAATATTCTTTATCAAATTTTTTATCTTTAACATTAGGATTAAATATTAATTCAAGTAAAAATTCTATTGATTTTTCATTCATACCTTTTTCAGTATATTTTTCATCTAAAAATGATTCTCTAAATGAAATAATATGATAATTACCAGATTTATAAGGTGTAGAACCAACTCCAACATTGTATAAATCTTCTGTTTCTATTTCAATATCCCTAGATGTAGGATATTTTTTAGATGTATTTATAAGTAAATCATTTAGTAAATTACGTATAGTAATTTCTTCTTTTTTTATTTTTCTTTTAAAATTAATTCTAACATTTATTGTTTTAAATTTATCAGTATTAATAATATGTAAATTATAATTATCCTTCACTATTTTTTGATACTTCATATTATCACCTCTTTTTATTATGGAATTAATTATAGTTTTAATGCAGATTCTAACGCTAATTTTATCATTTCATTAAAATGAGTTTGACGTTCCTCGCTAGTTGTTTCTTCATTTGTTATAAAACTATCTGAAATAGTTAGTAAACAAGTAGCATTTTTACCTAATACATTAGCATTATGAAATAGTGCGAATGATTCCATTTCTACTGCTTTTGTATTATATTTTTCAACCAATTCTTCATATTTATTATCTTCTTTATAAAATACATCACTACTATGAACAGTTCCAACTTGTATATTAATATTTAATTCTTTTGATGTATTAATTATAATATCATTTAAATATTTAGATGATTCTAAAATATTTTTAGTTTCTCCATTTTGCGTATTAGCATAACTAGATTCAGAATAACTTTTATCTACAAGTAAAATGTCATAAATATTTAATTCTTTAACATATGAACCTGCAGATCCTATTCTAATAATATTATCTACGTTATAAAACTTATATAATTCATATGAATAAATACCAATACTAGGCATACCCATTCCACTTGCCATTACAGTTATATCTTTTCCTTTATATGTTCCTGTATATGCATACATTCCTCTAACTTTATTTACTAATTTAGGATTATCTAAAAAAGTTTCAGCTATGTATTTAGCACGTAATGGATCTCCTGGCATCAATACAGTACTTGCTATTTCACCTATTTTTGCTTCATTATGTGGTGTCATTTTATCCCTCCTATAAACTCTTTTACCTCATTTACTGTTTCATCAAAATTATCATAATTAGTATTAAACCAATTAACAGGTATTTGATGATTATTCCATGTATATTGTCTTTTAGCATATCTTCTACTATTTTGTTTTATTAAATCTAAACATTCTTCTAAAGAAGATTTACCTTCAAAATATGGAAATAATTCTTTATATCCAATAGGTGTTAGAATAGCCTTAGTTCTTATATTAGATTCAAATACTCTTTTGGCTTCATCTAACAATCCATCTTTAACCATTACATCCACTCTTTTATTGATTCTATCATATAAATTATCTCTATCAGTTGTAAGACCTATAAATACTGTATCATATAGTAATTTATCAGTATTCTCTTTTTCACTCATTGGTTTATTATTAGAATAATAGTAATTTAGAGCTCTTTCAACTCTTTTTCTATTATTAGGATGTATATTTGTGTTGTTATCTACATCTAATAACATTTGATATAATTCTTCATCACTATATTTAGAATAATCTCTTAATTCATTTTCTTCTTCAAATTGATAATCATATAAACAAGCTTTAATATATAAACCAGTTCCACCTACTAATATTGGAGTTTTTCCTCTATTTAATATATCTTGTATACAATTTCTAGCATCTTTTTGATAATCAAAAACTGTATAATCTTCTGTTATATCTTTTATATCAAATAAGTGATGAGGAATATTTTCTTTTTCTTCTTCTGTTACTTTAGCAGTTGCGATATCTAATCCTCTATATACTTGTGTTGAATCAGCATTAATTATTTCACCATTTAGTATTTTAGCAAGTTCAACACTTAATTTTGTTTTACCTACACCAGTAGGTCCCACAATACATATTATCATTTAATCACCTTGTTATTATATTTTTCTAAATATCTTGTTAGACTAGATAATAAATCATTTCTTAATGAAGGATTGTCAAAATCAATATGAACCATTTTAAGTAAATCATCTAATGATAACATTTCATTATTTAAATTATCATTCAATTTAATAACACTATCTATATCATTAAGTTCTCTTGTATATATAGCAAATGCAGTACCAAATAAATAACGATAATCAGTATCTATATTAGCAGTTAATTTATCTGAATATTTTTTATGATTAAAATCTGCTTCATATAATATATCATGCTGGTATTCTTTATCTAGTTTTTTACATTTTTCTAAAAATTTTTTACATTCTTTTTCAAACATTTCTTTAGGTATATTAATAACAGAAGCATTTAAATCTTTATATGTTTCTTCTGTTATTTTTCCATATTTTTGATATGAGATAAATATTAGTTCATAATCTGTTATATCTAGTCCATAATTATATGCTGATATTATTCTATCATTATAATAAAACTCTTCTTTTGGTATTCCTTTATTTATTAAATAGTCTCTAGCATACATTTCAAAATAAATTGATACATATTCTGTTAACATATGACGATTTTCTAAATCTTCATTTATTTTTCCATTAGTATAATGTATATATTCATGTATAAGAGTGACTACATCTTCATAATTAAAATCTCTTTTAATATCAATTAAATCAAAAGATTTCCCAGCAGTAAAAATATGCATTGACCTTGAATCTCTTAATTCATTTTCATAATCAAAATCTAGTTCACCTGATGATAATAAATTATCATAATCTTCTAAATATTTAGGATTTATTGTTTCAATTATTTCACGTGCTAATAAATATACTTCGTTAAATGTTATATGATTTTGTTTGTAATCTCTTTTTAAATCATAATCTTTAATTACACTTCTAAAAGCAGCATTAAATCTGGCTATTACTTCTATGTTATTTAATAACACCCAATCTTTATCATATAAATATTGCCATATATCACTTAAATAATCATTTAATTCTTGATAATTCTTTTCTGTCATATTATCACCTACTTTTTAGGTATTTTTTATATTTTTCTTCTAACTTTTTATAAGCAGAAGGTTCTAAATCTATCTCATTATAATCTAAATCTAAATAATCTAATACTTGATCAAAATTATAATATTTTAACATTTGATTTAATTCAAATAATTCCATTAGATTATATTTATTACTTTTTATTCTATCATACATATAAGTAGCTATTAAACCACCAATTATATATCTTTGTTCTTCGTCTAAAGTTAATTCCTTACTATCAGTTATTTTATACATTGTAACGCTTAAATCATCTGCATAATTCTCAGGATATAAATCTAATATTTCTAATAGATTAGCAGTATTTATATATCCATCAATTAAATATTTTTTTATCAAATTAAGATTTAAACTTACTTCAATCGCTTTTGATTTTAATGAATATAATCCTTTATTAGTAGGATTATTATATTGTTTAACATTTCTTTCTTTTAAATAATCTTCTAATAATAATTCACCTAACAAAGATAAACCTTCTGTATATGCAAATCTTGTTTGATTAATAAGACTTATATCCAAATTTATATCATGCATTAATTCATGTACAATTGCAAAACTATCTTCTAAAGTATTATCTAATGGTATATAAATAATTCTTTTATTATCTATTGGATCATATGATGAGAATGCTGATTCATCAGTTTGTGGTTGATGATCAAATAATATAGTCCCATCTTTTTTACGCATTTCATAATACTCTTCATAGTATGGATTTAATGATGATAAAAAATTTTTAACTATTTTATCACTTTCCTTTAGTGAATATTTTTTATCATATTTATAATCAAAATATACTTCTTTATTAGATAATATTATATCAGTCAATTTTGAAACTAATATTAAATCTTCTTCACCTATCATATTAGAACTTTTAATATAGTCGTCAATTGCACTATTCAAAATATCAAAACCCTCTGTCATATTATCACCTATTTTATAAACATTGAATCTCCAAATGAGAAAAATCTATATTTTTCTTTTATTGCTTCATTATAAGCTTTCATTATATATTCTTTAGACGCTAATGCACTTACTAACATTACTAATGTTGATTTTGGTAAATGGAAATTAGTAATTAAAGCATTTATAGCTTTAAATTCATAACCTGGATAAATAAATATATCTGTCCATCCAGAACATTCTCTAAATTCTCCATATAAATTCATTATTGTCTCTAATGTTCTTGTACTTGTAGTACCTACACTTATTATTCTTCTACCATCTTGTTTAGCTTTATTAAGTACTTCAGCTGTTTCTTTACTCATTTGATAAAATTCACTATGCATTTTATGTTTAGTAACATCTTCTACATTAACTGGTCTAAATGTACCAAGTCCAACATGAAGTGTTATATATTCAACATTTATACCTTTATCTTCTATTTTTTTAAGTAATTCTTTTGTAAAGTGAAGACCCGCTGTTGGAGCAGCAGCACTTCCTATTACTTTTGCATATACAGTTTGATACCTATCTTTATCTTCAAGTTTTTCATGTATATATGGAGGAAGTGGCATTTCTCCTAATTTATCTAATATTTCATATAAAATACCATCATAAATTAATTTAAATACTCTTATTCCTTCTTCTTTAATCTCAGTACATTCTGCTTTTAAAAGTCCTTCTCCAAATGATATAATTGTTCCTTCTTTAATTCTTTTAGCTGGCTTTGTTAAACATTCCCAATTATTATCACCTAGATCTTTTAGCATTAGTACTTCAACATGAGCATCTGTATCTTCTTTTACACCATATAACCTAGCAGGCATTACTTTAGTATCATTAAGTACTAATGTATCTCCTTCTTCTAAATAATCAATTATATCACTAAAATGTTTATGTTCTATATTTCCTGTTTGTTTATCTAAAACTAACATTCTTGATTCATCTCTATGTTCTATAGGTGTTTGAGCTATTAACTCTTCTGGTAGTTCAAAATCAAAATCATCTGTTTTCATTCTATCACATCCTGTTAAAATAATTTATCTTGTTCTATTTTTTCTATTCCTAAATGTTTATAGGCTTTTTCTGTTACAACTCTACCTCTTGATGTACGCTTTAAAAATCCCTCTTGTAGTAAATAAGGTTCATATACATCTTCAATAGTTGTTACTTCTTCACCAATTGATGAAGCAAGTGCATCTATTCCTACTGGTCCTCCATTAAATCTTTCTATTATTGATTTAAGTAAATGATAATCAGTATCATCTAGTCCTAATTTATCAACTTTTAATTTATCTAGTGCTGTCTTAGTTATTTCAAGATTAATTACTCCATCATTCATTACATAAGCAAAATCTCTTACACGTTTAAATAATCTATTTGCAATTCTTGGAGTACCTCTACTACGTCTTGCAAGTTCTATAGCAGCTTCTTCATCTATTGGAGTATCAAGTACTCTAGATGTTCTTTTAACTATTTCAGTTAATTCTTCAACTGTATAAAATTGTAGTTTTGATACTATTCCAAATCTATCTCTTAATGGACTAGTTAAATCTCCTGCTCTAGTAGTAGCTCCAACTAAAGTAAATGGAGGTAAATCTATTCTAATATTACGACTTGTAGAATCACTTCCAACAATAATATCTAATTTAAAATCTTCCATTGCTGGATAAAGTATTTCTTCAATAAATCTAGGAATTCGATGTATTTCATCAATAAATAATACATCTCCTTCTTCCAATGTAGATAAGATTGCTGCTAAATCACCTGCTTTTTCAATTGATGGACCACTAGCTGTTTTAATATTAGTACCAAGTTCATTTGCAATTATATAAGCTAGTGTGGTTTTACCTAAACCTGGTGGACCATAAAGTAGCACATGATCTAATGATTCATTACGCATTTTAGCAGCTTTTATAAATATATTAATGTTTTCTTTTACTTCAGTTTGACCTATATATTCATCTATACTATCTGGTCTTAAACTTTCTTCAAATGTATCTTCTTCTAATTCATGATTAGTTATTACTCTTTCGTCCATAATTCACCTACTTTAATAATAGTTTTAACGCTTCTTTTATTTGATCTTCAATTTTTTCTGATTTAATATTTGGTATTACTTTTTTAATATCTTGTTTTTTGTATCCTAATGCTTCTAATGCTTCTACTAATTCTTCATTAGTTTTTACATTTGTTTCTGAATCTATTAATTTACCTTTTAAATCTAATACTATTTGTCTTGCTACTTTATCTCCTACTTTAGGGAATTTTTTAAGATAGTTAATATCTCCTCTTTCAATAGCACTTATAACATCATTAGTATTACCAGCAATTATACCTAATGCCATTTTAGGTCCTAATCCTTTAACATCTATTAATTTCATGAATAAATCTTTTTCGTCTTTTTCTTTAAATCCATATAAAGATATTTCATCTTCTTTAACATTTTGATAAACATATACTTTATATTCATCATTTATATTAAATGAATAAGGATTAGATGTATAAATTAAATAACCTATTCCATTATTATCCAATACTATATAATTACTTTCAATAATTGTTACTATACCTTTAATATAACCGTACATAAAATCACCATTTATATTATAACATTTTATATAGAAAATAGTAAGGGTTTTACAATAAAAAATCTGTAAGAAATCTTACAGACTAAATATTAATATTTATCTTACTACTACACGGAAGGATGTAGTAGTATCACCTTGTCCACTATGGCTTTCGAATGCAAATATACCTGCACCTTGCATTTTACTAAAGTGGCTTCCACGAGTTATCCATGAATCAGTATATCTAAATTGTGAAACATTCCCATACCAACCATTTCTACTTTCTGTTCCATTTATTGTTTCTGATCCTTTAACAACTTCACTTAAAGCATGACCATAACATATTCCACCATTACATGAATTATAAACTGTTGTATTTGTTCTATTATTTGTTGTATCATTTGGATTATAGAATAAATTATATTCCTTACTATTTGGATAATCAATTCCTGTAGTTAATTCTGTTGAATCACTATTATTTCCTGGATAAGATAAGTTAGTATATATTCCATTGAATCCAGAATTTGTTACTTCACATTCTCCACCAGTACCTTTACCATTTTTATCAGCAAATGAAGCCATTACATATTCCCATGCTCCACCTGACATATCAAATATTCCATATATATTTCCTGTAGTACTTTGTGGATATGATGTTGCACTACCATATGCTATTTGGCATTCTGTTGATACTGTTGCATGTGCTGTACTTGCCCCACAACCTGTTTTACATCTATTATTATTGTTTATTCGTATTTCATTGTTTATACCATATCTTGAATGAGATAAGTAAGCTACTGCTCCCCATTCATCATTTTTTATCATTTTAGAATTTGTTGATATATTTAAAGCTGTTTGATATTGAGTTGCAGCTCTTTGCGATACCAATGAAAACACATTAGGAACTATTTTTACATTATTTAATACTTTATCACAACTAGCAGTATTACGGATTGTATAACAATCATCACTTGTTTCCACACTAGGTTCAAATTTACCTACCCAGAATCCATTTAATTCTTTATTACCATATGTAAATGCTGGATGTGATCTATATTCACCTACTTGTGTACCTTCTGATTTTTCTGTATTTTTATTTTCAAAAACTATTTCAATTGATGATTCTGTAGTATTACTAAATAATTTATATTTATATCTAGGTATCCATACATAATAGGCTTTTATTTTTTCTTCTGGTATTGTATCTCCTACTTCATAATTAGTATTATCTACAAGTACTACTGAGTTTGCCCATTTTTTATCTTCATAATTATACCATTCTGATTTTGTATTTGCTTTTTTTACTGTTCCATCATTATCTATTGTAACAGCAATCATATCATCTTTTAAAACAGGATCTGTTCCATTTAAATATGACTCTTTATAGTTAGTTTTTGCATCATCTTCACTACATTTACCTAATATTTCTGTTTTATCTCCGTCATAATGAACTTTATAATTATTAATACACATTGTTGCTTCTTCTATTTCACCATTATTCATTTTAAATGTACCACCACTTGGTTTAGTACCTTTAATATTATATGGTATATCACTTAAATCATATGTACCTGTTAAAGTAGAATTTTCTGCTTCTACAGCATCTATAAAATGTACCGCATTTGTTTTAGCAGCACTCTTTTTAGAACTAGATGTTACATTAGATACAATAGGTACCGCTATTAAAAATATAATTATTAAAACTACAATAACTGCCATTAACTCTATTAATGTAAAACCTTTCTTATTCACTATATCACTCCTATTATTAACTATATTATATAATAAATAATATTTTTTATAAATAAAAAAGCCAAAATTATTTGACTTTTTTGTTCATTTTACACTTTTTATATTGTTTAATTAATGGTTTAAAATCTAATTCTTCTTCAATTGGTTCAATATCTAGTGCATATTTTTTATTAGAATCTATATCATTAATTATTCTATAATTACTATCTCTTTTTATAATTTCGTATTTATTATCAAAATTATTTACATCAATAGCATAATCATCATCTATTATACATAATTTAGTACATATATTTTCTCTATATATTTTATAAACAGTTCTACCTTTTTCTACTATTCCTGTTTTTTCAAAACCCCTTAAATAGCCAATAGTAACATTTTTTATTTCCATATATTCTCCTATTTATTTACTTCATTTATTACTTTTTCAAATCCCCACCAAGGAAGTAATGCACATTTTTTTCTATTAGGTTGTTTATATATATCATTATATACAATTGCTTCACCTAAAGATTCTTCATTATATTCTTTTTCATCTATCATATTTAAAAAATTAAAATAAATGTCTTTTGCTTCTTCTAGTGTTTTTCCAATTATTTCTTTTATCATTATTGATGTAGATGAGGTACATATAGCACATGCTTCTCCATCAAATCTAGCATCTACTATTTTACCATTTTCAATCTTTACCATTAAATCTATTTCATCAATACATGATTCATTATTTGTATTAACTTTTATATAACTATCATCATCTATTAATCCTCTATTCATAGGATTTTGATAATTTTCTAATATAATACTTCTTCTAAATTCTTGATCCATTTTATCACCCTATTTATCTTTATATTTTAATTTAGGAGTAATTGCTGAAAAATAATAATCTTCTGTTTCAATTACTTCTCCTACAAAGTATTTATTTAAATTTAAACTTAATTCTTGTTTTAATTCATATAATTGATTTAATCTTTCTTGATAATTATTATCTTTTATTTTACCATTGATACCAATAAATACATTTTTATCTCTATTAATTAATTCTACTAAATTGTTTAATGTATCACTATTTACTGGTAACTCAGCTATATAATTTCTAATATCACTTATATCCATAATATTATTTCTATATATTAATAGTTCCTCTTTATCTGTAAATGATATTTTTCCATTTACAAATACTATTCCCTTTTTATTTTTTTGTGTTTTAACATTTTTAGATATTAAAATACCTTTTGTTTCATATGGAGTATATGGAAGCACTGAATCTTTTTCTGTTTTATCAAATTCCACAACACCTTTATATGGAGTAAAATCCATATATTCTAAGAATTGTTCATATAGTTTTAATACCTTTTGTTTATCAATTAACCAATATTCAAAATTTTCTTTTAATTCTCTTTCTTTATATTTTTCTTTATTTCTAACAGTATCTAAAAATTCACTATATAATATATCCATAAAACCACCCTTGCAAATATAATACACTATTAATTTAAATTGTCAAATTTTTTATATCATTAGCTATTATTTGATATTTATCATATCTTTTTTCTACTTTTCCATTTATTTTTATAATATCTCCTATTTGAATATTACATTGTTTATAAATATCTGGAAATAAAACTATATCAATACTGTCTATTTCATCACTACCAGTTATAAAACACATTTTATCATTATTTTTAGTATTTACTTCTTTTAATTTATCAATCATTATTACAATATTTATTTTCTTGTCAAAATAAGTATTAATATCTCTAATAGAAACAATACTACTATCTTTGGCTTTTATATCTGTTATTGGATGGTTACTTAAATAAAAGCCAAATACATCAAATGATTTATTTAATAATTCTAATTTAGAATATTCTTTATATTGTTGTAGTGTTGGAACTTCTAAATCATCTATATCTTTTGAAAGCTCAGCATAATTAATAATAATATCAATATTTTCTATTAATGTTCGATGATTTATATTAAAATTATCAAAACAACCTGCATTTATTAAACTAATAATTGTTTCTTTATTTACTTGTTTAGAATATGTTCTCTTTACAAAATCAAATATATCTTTATATTTATTATTTTTTCTTTCTTCTAATATTTTCATAACCGCATTAAATCCAACATTTTTAATACAAGTAAGCGGAAATCTTAAACCATCTTCTACTTCATAATTATTAGAACTTAAATTAATATCAGGACCTAGTATTTTTATATTATTTAGTTTAGCTTCATATATATATTCCTTAGTACTTATAGTTCCAATTACATTATCAAGTAAACATTTCATAAAATATTTATTATAGTTAGCTTTTAAATATGCCATTTTATATGAAATAATTGAATATGATACAGCATGTGATCTATTAAATCCATACTCTGAAAATTTAAGTATTAAATCATATACTTTTAAAGCTATTTCTTTACTATAACCATTTTTAATACTACCATCTATAAACTTATCTTTTTCTTTTAATAAAATATCGGCTTTTTTCTTACTCATTGCTCTTCTTAAATTATCGGCTTCTGATAATGTAAATCCTGCCATAATATTAGATATTTTCATTATTTGTTCCTGATAAATAATAATACCATATGTTGGTTCTAATATATCTTTTAATCTATCATCTATATAATCTATTTTTTCTTTTCCTTGTTTTCTTCTTATAAAAGAATCTATATTACCCATAGGACCCGGTCTATAAAGCGCTAAAGCAACAGCTAATTCTTCAATATTATCAGGTTTTAACTTCTTTAAAAAATTTTTCATACCAATTGATTCAAATTGAAATATTCCTACAGTATTTCCTTCTTTAAAAATATCAAATGATTTTTTATCATTAAATGGTATATTATTAAAATCAATATTATAGTCTTTTTTAATATAATCTATAGTATTTGTTATTAAAGTTAAATTTTTTAAAGCTAAAAAATCCATTTTAAGAAGTCCTAATTCTTCTAAAT
Source organism: uncultured Bacillota bacterium (assembly GCA_900313725.1). Taxonomy (GTDB): domain Bacteria; phylum Bacillota_I; class Bacilli_A; order RF39; family UBA660; genus OMSK01. Next base: position 16,229 of record OMSK01000023.1, read on the forward strand.
AATTCATAGTAAACCCTGTTAAATACATATCATTATGTTTAACTATAGGTAATACTTCATCTAGATTAACATTTGATATTACTATACCAGCAGCATGTACACTAGTATGTCTTTTAATTCCTTCTAATTTTAATGAAATTTGATATAATTCTTTTATTTCTTTATTTTTATTAATAATATTTTTTATTTTTTCATTTTTTAAATTATTTTTTAAATCTAATTTAGAATCTATTAATTTAACAAATGAATCTACTTCATTTTGATCTAAATCCATTACTTTTGAAACATCTCTTATTACTTGACGAGATGCTAAAGTTCCAAATGTTACAATACTTGCAACTTTCTTTTCACCATATTTTTCTTTACAATAATTTATTACTTCTTCTCTTCTATTGAATTCAAAATCAATATCGATATCAGGCATAGTAACACGATCTTTATTTAAAAATCTTTCAAATAACAAATTATATTTAATTGGATCTACTTCTGTTATATCTAATGCATATGAAACTAATGATCCAGCCGCACTACCTCTTCCTGGTCCTACTAAAATATTATTATTTTTCGCATATCTTACATAATCCATTACTACTAAAAAGTAATTACAAAATCCCATTTGTTTTATTACTTCTAATTCATGTTTTACCCTATCTATATATACTTTATTTATTCTATCTCCAAATTTATTTTTTAGTCCTACTCTTACCATTTCTTTTAAATAAGTAAATTCATCATATCCTTCTGGGACATCATAAACAGGAAGTAAATCATTTCTTTTTACTATTTCTACATTACATTTATCATATATTTCTTTATAATTATCTTCTTTTATTATTAAAGAATTATCCATAGATGTATCTATATCAGAAATAGTTAAAGATTCTTTAATTCCTTTTAAATATAAATAATATATTTTATCTTGTTTATTTAAATATAAAGTTTCATTTATATAAATAGATTTAACATTATCGGGCTTTTTATCATTATAACCAACATAAATATCATTAAATATCTTATTTAATTCTTGATATTTATTATAATAAGTATATGGAATAATACATATTAAATCATTACTATATTTATTTAGTAATTCTAATGATTTATCATTTTCATTTATTTTAATTAAATTTTTATATCCTTCATTATTTTTCGCATATAAAAGTATTTTATAATCTTCAATACTTACTTCTAAACCTATAATAGGTTTAATATTGTTTTTAATGCATTCAAGGTAAAATTCATATACACCAAACATATTATTATCTGTAATTGCTAGAGCATTTATATTATGTTCTTTCGCATACTTTATTAAGTCTTTTACTTTAATAAGACTTGATAGTAATGAATATTCAGTTTTTACATAAAGTGGTATATACATGTTCTCACCTTCTTTTCTTTATTTTACTATATTTTTTTTATAAAAAAAAGAAAATTTATCTTTTTCTTTTCTTTTTTTTCTTTTCTTTTCTATGTTTATGTACTTTAATAACAATATATAACAAGATAATTATAAATATTATTACACAACCTGTTATTATATATTTATCATTAATACTAAATTCAGGTTTTTCTTCTACTTCCTTTTTTTCTTCTTTATATTTTTGAATTATTATTTCATCTTTTTTAGAATAACTGAATGCTTCACGAGCATATTTTGCTAGATACTCAGGATCTTGTAACTTTTCTATATCAGTTGTTAGAGTCTTTTCTTCTTTATTTAATTTATCTAATTTATTTGTTAATTTTTTTTCTTCAAATTTTAATGTATATATTTTATACGCACTATAACCAAGACTAAAAATAAAATAACCAATTATAATAACAGATAATGTACCAAATAGAACTAAACGTCTTTTAGATGTCTTACTTATCTTCTTCTTAGTCATATTTCTCACCCTATTATAATTATAAAATAAAATTAAAAAAAAATATAGTATTTAACTATATTTTTTACATATAAAGTGTAAAGTTATTTTATTAATAATTTATTATAACATTTATCAAATGCATCTAAGAATTTATCTAATTCTTCTTTAGTAGTTAAATATGATAAACTAATTCTTATACTATGTTTAGCAGTTTCTTCATCATTAGTAACTTCTAGTACTGCTTTACTTACTGGATTATTTGCTGAACATGCACTTTGAGTAGAAATATATATATCATATTCTTCTAATGCATGTTGAAATGTTTCTGGTTTCGCATGCATTACACTTATATTAAGAACATGTGGTAAAGAGTGTTCTTTACTATTTATTCTTACATTTTCATATTTTTCTAGATTTTCTATTAAATAATCTTTTAATTCTTGAATTTTTTCATATTTTAAATCTAAATCTGTTAAAGCAAGTCTTAGTGCTTTTGAAATTGATACTATTAATGGTAGTGCTGGTGTACCACTACGATATACAGTTGTAGATTTTCCTCCATGAATTAATGGTTCTAATGTTAAATCAGAATTTTTTACTAATACTCCTATTCCTTTTAATCCATAAAATTTATGTCCTGAAAAAGATACTAAATCTATATCATTCATATCAATATTAATTTTACCTACTGATTGTGTCATATCTACATGGAAATAACATTTTTTTGTTTTTAAAAATTTAGCTATTTCACTTATATTTTGTAACATACCTGTTTCACTATTTACAGAAGCAATACTAACAAGTACTGTATCATCAGTTACAAGTCTTTCTAAATCGTCCATATCTACTAATCCATCTTTAGTTTTTACGAAATCTACTTCATATCCTTGTTTTTGTAAATAACCAATTGGTCCATAAATTGATGAATGTTCTAAATTAGTAGTAATTATATGTTTACCCATACCTTGATGTTTTAAACATAGACCTTTGATTGCTAAATTATTTGATTCTGATGATCCTGATGTATATATTATTTCCTTATCTTTTAAATTTAGTAATTCTATTATTTGGTTAGTCGCACTATCTATTAATTTTTTTGCTTCTACACCTAATTTATGTAATGAATTTGGATTTCCAGGAAAATCTAATGATACTTTAGTAAATGTATCTAATACTTCCTTATTAACTGGTGTAGTTGCTGAATAATCTAAATATATCATATTTATCCCTCCAGTATAATTATAGAATTTATTTCTTATAAAATCAATAAACCACAAGTTTTTTATTCTAAACTTGTGGTTGATATTGATAATCATCTGTTAAAGTTATTCTTTTAAATCTAGTAACAGCTTCTATAAAATCATTATTATTTTTATTATTTTTTAAATATTCATTTGCTGTTCTTTCAGATATACATTTTAAATATTCTTCATTTTTTATTTTAAATAATTCCTTACTAAGTGGTTCCATATAACGTTTACCTGCTTTTATTAATAATATATCTTTAGGTAATGAAAGTATATCTAACCAAACATCTATATTTTTTTCTATTTGAGTCATTAAATTTTCCTTATTTGTAGTAGTTAAATATGACATATTTTCTATAAACCATAACATACGATATTTATCACTTATGCCAGGATATAATTCATTAATAAATTTATGTTCTTGTGATTTTTCTATTATAGAAAAATCAAATATATTAATTAAATAGTATTCCATAAAAAATCCCCCTAATTCGGGGAATATACTATCATATTACTTTGTTAATGTCAAATTTTTAATTGTTTCATTAATTTTAGGAAATTCTTCTTTTAAAAATTTAATATCACTTATTTTTAAATTTTCCATATAATCAAGAACTAGTTCTTCTTCTGCTTTTCTTAAATGAATTGATTTTGTTACTATATTATATTTAGTTTTACTAACTGGTTCAACAAATAAGTCATCTTCCTTTTTAAATAATATATATTCAGGTATTCCATATATTTTAAGTTGATTATTTATTTCTTCTCTTATTTTATTTATCTTATCTGTTTTATTATTATTTCTACTATTATGTTGTAAATACCACATTTTATTATATAATTGTTTTATTTCTGGATACATTTCATTTAAATAATCATATTCTTCTTCATTTTCTTTTATAATTAAATCATTTATCCATAATATATATTCCATAATATCACCTTTCTAAAACATCTTATCAGGTTTTATTTTAGTATTATCTTTATCATATTTCCTGTAAGCAGAAAGTATTTTACCATCTTTTTTAAAAATAATCAAATCTTTTTGATAAATATTATCTAGAATTGCTCCATTAATTATTTTAGTATATAAATCATCATCAACTTCTACTGTAAATTCATCTTTTAATATTTCTTCTATACTTATTAATTTAGCATTTTCTAATTCATCTAATGTATAGCTATCTTCTATATTATATTTACCTTGTTTAGTTCTTATTAAATTAGTCATAGTTCCAATTGTATTTAAATTAGTACAAATATCTTTAATTAAACTTCTAATATAAGTACCTTTAGATACAGTTGTTTTAATTGTTATTTTATTATTTTCTATATTTAATAATTCTATAGATTTAATATCTACTACTCTTTTAGGTAATTCTATATCTATACCCTCTCTTGCATATTCATATAGTTTTTTACCATTTATTTTAACAGCAGAATATATAGGTACTTCTTGAACATATTCACCTATCATATTATTTAATACTTTTTCTATTTCTTCTTTAGATTTTGATATTTTTTCTTCTTTTAATACATTACCTGTTATATCTAATGTATCTGTTTCTACACCCAATATAAATTCAGCAATATATTCTTTGTAAGTACTAGTTAAATAATCTACTAATTTAGTTGCTTTACCTATACATATTACTAATACCCCAGTAGCAAGTGGATCTAAAGTTCCTGTATGTCCTACTTTTTTAGTATTAAAGTGTTTAGATACAATATTTACAATATCACGGCTTGTATAATCTTTAGGCTTATTTATTATAATTATTCCGTCATGCATATTAAAGCAATATTCCTTCCACTATCAATACCATCACCTCTATGTGAATGTATTATATTACTATTACATTTACTACATATATTAGATAATATTATATTATTTTCTTTTAAACCTAAATTAATTAATACTCTTTTATTTAAATCTACTGTATCTATATAGTATTTTTGTTTATCTTTATATTCACCTAAAGTTATTAAATCATCAATATTATCAAAATTAGTTTTAAACATATCTACTACATCTTGATCTACTTCAAAACAACATTTTAAAATACTAGGAGCAATATATGCTTCTATATCTTCTGGATTAGAATTAAAATCATCAATCATTATGTTAATAGCATTTTCTACTATTTTATTTAATGTTCCTTTCCATCCAGAATGAATAGCTCCAATTACTTGTTTATTTTTATCATATAATAGTATACCTTGACAATCCGCAAGTGATACTACTAATGCAATATTTTTTAAATTAGTTATTAATCCATCAGTATTTAAAAATTTATCATTTATATTATCTTGTGTTACTATTTCTACATGATTAGTATGTGTTTGATTAGGTTTAATAAATTTAGCATTAAAATTTAATGAATTCATTATTTCATTATATTCTTTTTGTTGTTCTTCAATAGATACTTGTGTATCACGAAAATTATAAGGTTTTAATGTAAAACAATTAACTACTTTTAATTCATCAAAAACAATTAAATGTTTTTCAATATTTTTTATCATATTAATTCTCCTTATATTCAAACTCTATATCAAGTATTCTAATAGTATCGCCATCTTTAGCACCTAAGCTTCTTAATTTTTCATCTACACCCATATGTTTTAGTTTATTAGAAAAGCGTAGTGCAGCTTCATCAGTAGTAAATCTTGTCATACGATATAATTTTTCTATTTGTTCACCACTAATTACCCATACACCATTATCATTTATAATTTTAAATGGTTCTTCTTTCTTAAATTTATATAAGATATGGCTTTCAAATTGTTGTTCTTCATATAATGGTGTTTTTTCTATTTTATCTAGCATATTAGAAAGTTCTATTAATACTTCATTTATTCCATCACCAGTTATAGCACATATTGGGAATATCTTAACATCTTTTACTTTCTTTTTAAATTCTTCTAAATGTTTTGAAGCTCCTTCTATATCCATTTTAGAAGCAATAATTATTTGTGGTTTATCCATTAATTTTTTATCAAAATTTTCTAATTCTTTATTAATTGTTATATAGTCATTATATGGGTCTCTTCCTTCAAAAGCACTCATATCAATTATATGCGCGATTACTCTAGTTCTTTCAATATGTTTTAAGAATTTATCTCCAAGTCCTTCCCCTAGTGAAGCACCTTCTATTAGTCCTGGAAGATCTGCAACTGTAAATGGTTTATTAGTTGGAGGATTTACTACTCCAAGATTAGGTGTTAATGTTGTAAAATGGTATGCTGCTATCTTTGGCTTAGATGCAGATATTTTTGATATTAATGTAGATTTTCCTACACTAGGCATACCAACAAGTCCAACATCTGCAAGTAATTTTAATTCTACTTTTACTCTTTTTATTTCACCTGGTTCACCATTTTCTGCATATGAAGGTGCTGGATTACTTCTAGTAGCAAAAGCCATATTACCACGACCACCACGTCCTCCATAAGCAATAACAGCTCTATCATCTTTTTTTGTTAAATCAGCTATAATTAGTCCAGTATCTACATCTGTTACAACTGTACCAAGTGGTACTTTAATAACTACATCTTTGGCATTAGCTCCTTGTTTAGCGCTACCTTCTCCATTCGCACCTTTATTACCTTTTATTTGTTTTTTTAGTCTTAAATCTAATAATGTATTTAAACCTTCATCTACTTCAAATATTATGTCACTACCTTTACCACCATTTCCTCCAAATGGTCCTCCCATAGGTATATATTTTTCTCTTCTAAAGGCCATACATCCATTACCACCATCACCGGCATATAAATCTATTACTACTTCATCTATAAACATAGTATCACCCATTTCTATACAAGTATTATACTAGAAAACAAAGAAAAATAAAAGACTAATGTCTTTTACTTTACATATTATTTTCTCATATTATATGGATATATATTATTATTTAAATCATCTTCTGTTAAAAACTCATCATCTGATTCATGTTCTTTTACTTCTTCAACATATGGTTCTTTTTTATGTACATAGTTTCTAAATCTTTTATCATTTAGTTTTTCTACTTGTTCTGCATATTGTGGATATAAATATTCTTGTATTAAAAAGGTAAAATCTCTAAATACTTTATAATTTTGAAAATGTTTTATTATTTCTGATTTATTATCTTCCGCTTCTCTTGTATATTCATTATTATAATATATATTAATAGCTGTTTTTAATTCTTTAGGTATTTTTTTACTATTATTAATATAACTTCTAAAACTTCTTTTATTTAAATATTCAAAGAAAGTATCTAAACCTTTTCTAAAATATGAATTATTCATATCAATTGTACTTTCTTCTTCTGGAGTTGTTAATTTAGTAAAATTTTGTGATGGTTTATATAATAATTCTTCAAATTTTTTTATTCCATCTTGTGAATATTCAATATATATATCCGCATTTTTAAAACTAATATATTTATTATTATATAATCTATTTATTAATTGTTCTTTATTAGTAAATTGTGTAGTTAATTTATCAATATATGATAATTTTGTACAATATCTATTTTCTAATCTATCAGTTAGTTCTATCATAACTTTTTCATTAGTTTCAGTATTTCTTGCGATTAAATAATAAATTCCTGAATTCATATTATCACCATTTTAATTATATTATAATTTTAAAAAAAAAGAAAGTAGTTAATAACTACTTTACATAATCACAACTACTACATTTTATATCTTTTTTATTTTCTACTAACATTTCTCCACAATTAGGACATTTTTCTCCTATAGGTTTATCCCAATATGCGGTCTTACATTTTGGATAATTGTTACATCCATAGAATATTTTTCCTCTTTTTGATTTCTTTTCAACTATTTTACCATCACAATTAGGACAATCACATATTTCCATTAATTCTTTTTTTTCTTGTTTAATATATTTACATTCTGGATAATTAGAACATGCAGTAAATTTACCATATTTACCTTTTCTAATTACAAGTGGATTACCACATTCTGGACATATTTCTCCTGTTTCTTCTGGAGCTTGTTTTTCCATATTTTTGAATGCATCATCTAATAATGGTTCAAATTTTTTATAGAAATCATCTAATGTTTTATTCCATACTATTTTACCATCAGCAATTTCATCTAAATCTTTTTCCATATTTGCTGTATATTCAACATTAATAATTGATGAGAAGAATTCTTGTAATTTATCTGTAACTTCTATACCTATTTCAGTTGGTACGAATTTTTTATCTTCTATCTTTGTATATCCTCTATCTCTAATATTAGACATTATTGTAGCATATGTACTTGGTCTACCAATACCTAGTTCTTCTAGAGCTTTTACTAATTTTGCTTCTGTATATCTAGCAGGAGGTTCTGTAAAATGTTGTTTCTTTTCAATATCATTTGATACTAATACATTTGATTTATATGTATCTAGTGGTGGTAAGGTATTTTCTTTTGTATCTTCATAATCACTATATACTTTTAAGTAACCATCAAATTTAATTACTTGACCTGTTGCTTTAAATTGATAATTGTTATTATCTAATATTACTGAAGTTGCTTCTACTTTAGCAGGTGCCATTAAATAAGCTAAAGCTCTATAATATATTAATCTATATAATTTAAATTCATCATCAGATAGATAAGGTCTAACTGATTCTGGTGTTCTATTAATACTTGTTGGTCTAATTGCTTCATGGGCATCTTGAACATTTTCTGTTTTTTTACCTTTTTTAACAATACCAACATATTCTTCACCATATTTAGTTTTAATATAGTTTTTAGTTTCATTTATAAAATCAGCTGATAATCTAGTTGAATCTGTACGCATATAAGTAATTAAACCTACTGTTTCATCTGCAAATTCAATACCTTCATATAATTTTTGAGCAACAGACATTGTTTTTTTAGCATTCATATTTATTCTTGATGAAGCTTCTTGTTGTAATGTTGATGTTATAAATGGAAATTTAGTTGCTTTTTCTTTTAATTTTTTATCAACAGATTCTATTTTAAATGTGTTTGATAATTTATCTAATATTTCATTTGCTTCTAATTCATTTTTTATTTCTATTTTTTTATGATTATATGTTTCTAGATTAGCATCAAATTCTAAGAAATTTGCTTTTATAGTCCAATATTCTTGTTTTATAAATGCTTGTATTTCTCTTTCTCTATCTACTATTAGTTTTAATGCTACTGATTGAACTCTACCAGCAGATGTTCCACTAGTTTTATATTGCATTAATTTAGATAATCTAAATCCTATAATTCTATCTAGTATTCTTCTTGTTTCTTGTGAATTAACTAAATCTTGATCAATTTTTCTAGGGTGCTTTAATGCTTCTGTTACTGCATTTTTAGTTATTTCATTAAATACAATTCTATCATAATCTTTATCTTTTAAACCTAATGCATCATATAAATGCCAACTTATTGCTTCTCCTTCACGGTCAGGGTCGGTAGCAAGATAAACAAAATCAGATGATTTTGCATCGCGTTTTAATTCATCTATTACCTTTTTCTTACCTTTTATTGTTATATAATTAGGCTTAAAATCATTTTCAATATCAACACCTAAACCATATTTTCCGGTTGTTGCTAGATCACGAATATGACCTTTAGATGATACAACTTTATAATCATTTCCTAAATATTTACTTATTGTTTTTGTTTTAGCAGGTGATTCCACTATTACTAGTTTTGTCATAACATCCCTCCACATTTAAATTTATACACTATAATTATTTTTATGTCAATAGTGAAATATTTTTATTTACAATTTATAAAAAAAAGTCATTATTTTGACTTTTTTTCTAAAACTATTTTATTTGATCAATATTTACTGTGAAATCACTAACTAATTCATTAAATTTTAATAAACTTTTTGCAAGTTCTTCTTTTTCTTTTTCATGTTTTATTTTATCTATTTCAAGTTCTTTTTTTTCTTTTTCTATTTTTTGCTTTATTTTTTCAAATTCATGTTTTTCTTTTTCTAATGATTTCTTTAATTCTTCGCATTCTTTTTTTGTATTTGCTTTTTCTTCTTTTATTTTTTTTAATTCTTCTTTTTTATATGTAAGAAATTCTTCTTTTTTTATTTTAAACTTATTTTCTAATTCATTATAATTATCTAGTTTATTATCTAATTCTTTCTTTTTGTCATTAATTTTATTTATTGCTTCTTCTTTATATTGTTTTATTTTTAAATAATCTTCTTTTGTTTTTTTAGATAATTCTATTTTTTTAGTATTAAGTTCATTTATTTTTTCTTCTAGTGTTTTTTTTATTTCTTCATTATTTAAAAGAAGGGTTTTAGCATTTACAATATTATTATTTGTTTCTTCAAAGATATTAGATAAATCTATCTCATTAGCTTTTTTGCTAGTACTAGAATTAGTCATTATTTATCTTCTGGTAATTGTTGAAAACCTGAATTAAATTGTGAAACTAATTCTTTAAATTTAGCACAACTTTGAGATAAATTTTTACTTTCTAACTCTAATTTTTTTTCTTCTAATTCTTTTGTTTTAGCAAATTGTTCTTTTTGAGTTTCTAATTCTTTTCTATCATTTTTAAGTTTTTCTAGTTCTATTTCTTTTTCTTTCTCAAATTGTTCTTTTTCTGATTCTAATTTTTGCTTTTGAGATTCTAGTTTTTGTTCTTCTATCTTTTTATAATCTTCAAATTGTTCTTTAGCTGTTTGTAGTTTTTGTTCTTCTATTTTTATTGTTTCTTCTGCTAATTTTCTTTCTGTTTTAGCAGTAGCCATGTCTTTATTAAATTGATCTTCTTCATTTTGCATTCTTTCTTTTTGAGCTTTAATAAATTCTTGACATTGTCTTTTTTCTTCTTCAATAGCTTCTTTTTGAACTTTCATGTATTTTTCAAATTCTTCTTTTTCTTTTAATAATTTTTCAGCATCATCTCTAACTGATGCTTCATTTAAATTAACATTTTTCTTTTGTTCTATTAAATCAGAGATGAAATTATTTGCTCCATTAACATCATTATATAAGCTATCAAATAATACATCAAAATTTGATAATACATAACTATCGTCTAAAGAGTTTTCTTCTTTTTCATCTTCTTCAATCATTTTATCCATTTCATCTGATGATAAGCTATTAAATGTATTTTCTTCTGATTTTTCTTCTTCAAATAAATTATCTTCTACATCTTTAAATGATACATCTTCTGTTTCTTCTTGATTATCATCTACATCACTAAATACTGTTTCTTCATTAACAATATCAGTTTTATCATCATTATTTTCAGAAGGAGTTCCATCTACAACATTATCAAAATTTATTTGAGAAATATTATCATCTGATTCTTTTGTAAAATCTTCAATATCATCATCAAAGTCAAATTCAAAATTATTTGCAGGTATTTTTGAAAAATCATCTTCTGTTGCATCATCATCATAGAAATCATCAAAATCATTTACTTTTTCTGCAACAGCATCATTAGTATCTAAAAACTCATTGCTTGTATTATTTTCAAACATAAAAACATCTCCCTTTTATTCTTATCTATTACATACCATAATAAGTATATCATATTTTTTGTAAATTTTACATTTTTTTTACACTTTTTTTAATTTTTTTTCATTTCTTCTAAAATCTTCTTGATTTTTATTTTTATTCTTTGTATAGCATTATCAATGTTTTTAGGTTGTTTATCAATAATACTCGCTATTTCACGATAATCAAACCCATCTAATTTAAGTTGTAATACTTGTAATTCAAAAGGTGTAAGTGCATCTTCTATTTTTTCCATTAATTCTTTACTATTTTCCATATCAATTAAGATATTTTCAGGGTTTGTTGTAAAATCTTTAATTAATTCTTCTAATTTTTGACCATCTTCATTAATATTTATTTCATATGAAATTGATTCATTTAATACTTGTTGTTTTTGTCTACGTGCTGTTATAACCGCACTTATTATTTTTCTTTCTATACATGTTTTTGCATATGTATAAAATAATATATCTTTTGATTCTTGATAATTGTGTATTGCATTGTTTAAAGCAATCATACCTTCTTGAACTAAATCACTTAATTCAAGACTTGTATTTTTACAATATTTTCTAAATAAATTTGTCGCTATTTTATTAATTAATGGTTTATATTTTTCATAAATTATTTTTATTGCTTCATCATCATTATTTTCTATATAGCTTAGTATTTCATTGTCATTAAGTTCTCTATAATTCAATTAGTCCAACTCCCTTTGTGTTACTGCCTCATAAATAATGATACCAGAAGCTACTGATGCATTTAAACTATTTGTTTTTCCATACATAGGAATAGATGCGATAAAGTCTACATTATCTTGTACTCTTTTTGATATTCCTTTTCCTTCATTACCTATTACAATCGCACATTTTCCTTTATAATCTATTTTTTTATAGTTTGTTCCTTCCATATCAGTTCCAGTTATCCAAAAACCTATTTTCTTTAAATATTCCATTGTATTTACTATATTAGTAACTCTAGCTATTTTAACACTTTCTACAGTACCTACACTTGTTTTATAAACTGTACCATTTACCTCTACTGATCTATCTTTAGGAATTATTATTCCATCTACTCCAGCAGCTTCACATGTACGTATAATAGCTCCTAAATTATGTGGATCTTCTAGATGGTCTAGTATTACTATTAATGGGTTTTCTTTTTCTAGTAATTCATCTAGTTCAGCATATTTATAATCATCAACATCTAGTATTATTCCTTGATGTAACCCATCTACTATTTCATCCATTTTAAATTTATCTAAATATTTAATATTTACATTTCTTTTCATTAAACTATTAATAATATCTTGTTCTTTAAAGTTTTTAGAAATAAATACTTTATTTATTTTTTTATGTTCTTTTATTACGTCTAATGCGACATTTTTACCATATACATACATATTATCATCTACTTTCAATATATTTTATTATATCATTAATTCTATCAATTTTATTATCTAAATATAAATAACCTATTAATGTTTCAAAACCAGTTGCTTGTTTATAAGTATTTATATCTGTATTTTTAGGAGATTTATGACTTTTATGATTTCTTCCTCTATGAACAATATCTATTTCTTCTTGTGTTAAAATATTATCTTCTAACAACATATTTAAATATGATGCTTGTCCTTTAGCACTTACATATTTAATAGCAGATTCTTGTAATTCATTAACATTTACAATACCTTGTTCTATTAAATATTTTCTTATATATACTTCATATACAGAATCACCAAGATACGCTAAAGCAAGTACATTAATATCTATCAAAAGTTACTCCTTTTATATGTTCATTCATATCATTCATAACTACATTACATACTTTATCATAATCTACTTCTCCACCTTTAACTAAGCATCCTCTTCTTTTACCTATAATATCAAAACATTCTAATATATCTTCAGGTAATTCTTCTATACCATATCTTTCTTTTAAGATATTTGGATAATATTTAGCTAAAGTTTCAATTATATATATAACCACTTTACCTATAGGAAGTACTTCTTCTTTAATAGCTCTAAATGATGATAGATTAAAAGCTACTGTATCATTTTCAAATTTAGGCCAAAGTATTCCGGGTGTATCCATAAGCTCAAATTTTTCATTAATTCTTATCCAATTAACATTTTTAGTAATACCTGGTTTATTACCTACACCTACTGCTTTTTTACCAACTAATCTATTTATTAATGTTGATTTACCTACATTAGGAACACCTACTATTAATATTCTAGTTCTTCTATTAGGAACAGTATTAGTTATTTTAAGAACATCTTTAACGCAACTAACTTCATTTAAATTAGTAGTAACAACTTTATAACCTTGTTCTTTATAATATTTTATCCATTTTTTTGTTTCTTCTGTATCACATAAATCATATTTATTAAAAATTAATACTCTTTCTTTATCTTTAATAACATCATCAATATCTACTATTTTAGATGAATATGGTATACGAGAATCTATTACTTCATATACTACATCTATTAGATTTAGATTTTCTTTTATTAATCTTTTTGTTTTAGCCATATGACCTGGATACCAGTTTATATTAGTTTTATTTTCATTCATTTGGATTACCTCCTTTATAATTTTATTTTTACCAATACACCTTTTACATCTTTACCAAATTTTTTCCATGCTTGTTCTTCAACAACTTCAAATCCGACTTTTTCAAAAACACTTAGTGTATTATATCTATCAATTTCAAAATTATCATATAGTTCAATTATACCATTAGCTTTAGCTTCATCACATAATAGTTTTAATGCATCCTTTGAATATCCTTTACCTCTATGTTGTGAGTCAATTAATATACCACATTCATACCTTTTATCATTTTTATTATAATGATAATTAACATATCCAACAAACTCATTTAAATCATTATCTTTTATATATGCAAAATACTTATTATCACTAATTCTCTTATTATATGTTTCCTCCCACTTTTCTTTTGGAAAATCTATACAACCAGTATCATAATGATAGCCATAATAAGATACATCATATCCTGCATTATAATTCATTGACAATGGATCTGATTGAACTTTTTCTTCATACCAATAATCTTCAATTTTAGGTATATATAAAGAAATGTGTTTCATGCAAATCACCTCTTTTTATAAATGGTTAACCGTCAATATCAAGTATCAAATACTATGCTATTTTTGACGTTTTTTTATATATTTTTATTACTTTTTAGTATTTATTTATTAAATTATGTAATTACTAAATATTAGTTTTCCCTTATTTTATAGGAGTTTTATGAATGGCTAGACTAAATCAATATCAACCAATTTATATTAGTCTTTTCATTCATTTGGATCAACTCCTTTTATTTTATTTTTTTACTTAACGTTTTTACAACAATTTCTCTATATTCATCATCAAATCTAACAAATTCATCAGAATAGAATAGTTTTTTAAATTCTTCAAAAGATAACCATTTAACTTC
>OMSK01000080.1 GCA_900313725.1 uncultured Bacillota bacterium
CATTCTTCCTTCTATTTTAAATGATGTTATTCCCATATCTATCATATCTGGAATATATTTTAACATTGATAAATCTTTAGCACAAAATGTAAATGGTTTTTCTCCTTGTAATTTATTTCCTTCTTTATCTTCTAGTTCAAAGTCCCATCTGCATATTTGAGCACATCCACCTCTATTTGCATCTCTACCAGTGAAAACATTTGATAAAACACATCTTCCACTTATAGCTGAACACATAGCTCCATGGATAAAGCATTCTATATCAATACCTGTATTTTTCATTATTTCTTTTATTTCTTGTTTTGATGTTTCACGAGCCAATACTATTCTTTTTACACCTTGTTCTTTAAAGAATTTTGCTGCTTCTATATTCATTGTTGATTTTTGTGTTGATAAATGGATTTCTAAATTTGTACAAGTTTTTGCTATTTCAATAATAGTTGGATCTGATACGATAATAGCGTCTATATTACATTTTTCTAAATCTTTTAAATATTTAACTACATGTTTTATTTCTTTATTATGTAGAATAATATTTACAGTAACATATACTTTAGCATTATGTTCATGAGCAAATTCTACACCTTCTTTAATTTCTTCTAATGTAAAATTAATAGCGTTTGCTCTTAAACCTAAAATAGGTCCTCCTATATATACTGCATCTGCTCCATATAAAATAGCAATTTTAAGTCTTTCTAAATCACCTGCTGGTGCTAACAATTCTGGTCTTTTCATTTTTTCACCTTATATATTGTTTCTTTATATAAAAATCCTTTATCAACATTGTTTAATAATTTTTTAATATCTTTATCCTTAATATTTTCTCTTTTAATAATATAATCAAATACATCATCACTGATATTAAAACTATTATATACAATATACTCAATATTTTCACTTTTTAATTTTTCTATTTCATCTATTATATTTAATATATAATCAGAATAAACTTGTGTAGTATATTTATCCTCTAATATTGGATATTTTTTTTCTTCTTTTTCAATATAATATAAATCTGATTTATTATCTATATTAAAATATGTTTTATAATTGCTTATTAGTTTTCTTTCACTTACAAATATTGGAATATATCCAAATACTTGTACAAATAATTTAGAATTAGAATTCTTATGAATATCAATTATTTCATTAAGTGTTATCTCATTTGAAAGATATGCATATTTAGCTCCCATATTATTCCAATAATTAATAGTTGCATAGTTAGTAACCGCATGTTCTTCACTAAATACTAATTCATTTTTTAAGTTTAATTCTTTTTTTAAATTTATAATACTTACATCATAATAAATAATTCCATTTATATTATATTTTTCAAATTCTAATAATACTTCTTTTAAGTATTCTAAATCATTATTATGCATATTTTTATTTAATGATACAAATAATTCTTTATTATTTTTATGTAATAATTCTGATATTTCTTTTATTTCAAATAGACTAAAATAAGTTGGTAAATTAACACTCATATCTTTTAAGCCAACAATAAAACCATCTACATAATTCATTAGATTTTCTATTTGTTCTTTATTACTAGGTATTATTATTTTTTTTGTCATATTTACCACCTGCCAATTATTTTATCAAAAAATAATATAAATATCTACTATTTATGTTATTTTATTATCTTTTTCTATTTCTTTTATTGATTTATTTGGAGTTGGTAATTCTTCAGGCATAGTTCCACCCATATCTTTTATAGCATTTCTAACCTTTTTACCTATTTCATAATGTACTGAGTTAGCAGTATATTCATTATCAATATTATCTCTTTTCAATTTATCATCTGTTTGAACTATTCTAAACAAATTATTAGCAAGTTCTATACTACCCATATTATCTAATATATCTTCTCTATATTTTAGTCCTTTTCTTTTAAATATATCATTAGCTGTTTCTCCATTATATAGTCCTTTATATCCAGCATTATGAAATTCAGCCAAATTTTTTACCCCACTATTTATAGCAGATTTATTTAATCCTAAATTTCCTTTTTTTATTTTTTCTCTTATCATTATTCTTTTATCATCTTCTGATAATTCATCTAATAATTCTTGACGTCTTGTTTGAATAGCAAAATAAGTTTGACCTAAAGCAATAACTTCCTTCCTAGAATCACCATTTTGAACTATTAGATAACAAGCATATCTGGATAACTTATAATCTAATACTTTTCTTATTGCTCCTTTTGCTAGTTTTATCATTTTGCGTTGTTCCGCAAAATGATCGTTTATATTGTAATTACTTTCTTGACAAGCAAATTTTGCCTTTTCGATTAAATCATTTATACTTCGCCATTGAGTGTACCCTAATACTCTTTGTAATTCTCTTGCTAACCAATATTCATTACCAAACTCATCTAAATGTTTGATACTTTCAAATATTGTTTCACTATAATTTTGAATAATATTTTTCATGATAATTCCTCCATTCATCAAGAAGAATATAATATTAAAAATACTATGTCAAATATCAAATTTTACTTATTTTTATGCATAATAAAACAGATATATCAAATTTGTTTAAGCAAACTTGTTAAATCTGTTTTAAACATTATTCAAATTTATTATTTTATAATATCAATAATTAATTTGTTCTTTTCTACTTTTTCATCTACTATTTCAAAACACTCTGTTATTTCATTAATACTTATATCTGTATCTTTACAATATATTTTTAGTAGTTCTTCATTTTCAAATAAGTAATCCCCTACTTTTTTATTTATAACAAGTCCTACTCCATAATCAATTTCATCATCTTTATTTAGTCTTCCTGCTCCTATAGAACGAGCTATTTCTCCTAATTTATAGGTATCTATACTTTTTATAAAGCCATCTTTAGCGCTTTTAACAGAAACTACATTATCACATAATGCGATTTTTTCTATATTACCACCTTGGGCTTTAACAAATTCATTAAATTTTTCTAATGCTTTACCATTTTTAATATTTTCTATTAATTTTAATCTAGCTTCTTCTTCAGTTATATTAAATGAAAGTGATACTAGTATTGATGATAGTGTTAGTACTAAGGTAGTTAAATCTTTTGGACCTTTTCCCTTTAGTGTTTCAATTGATTCTATTACTTCTAATCCATTACCAATATTTTTACCTAGTGGTTCTTCCATATTAGATAAGACACAAACAACTTCTTTATCATATTTTTTACCTATTTTAATCATTAAATTAGCTAGTTTAGTAGCACTATCAATTGTTTTCATTAGTGCTCCATTACCTACTTTAACATCAATTACAATAATATCTGCTCCTGAAGCTAATTTTTTACTCATAATAGATGAAGCAATTAATGGAATAGAATCTACTGTTCCTGTTACATCACGTAATGCATATAACTTTTTATCTGCAGGAACTATATTTTTAGTTTGTGATATTACAGAACATCCTACTTTATTTACTTGTTCAATAAATTCTTTATCTGTTAAATTTACTTTAAATCCTTCTATTGATTCTAATTTATCAATAGTTCCACCTGTATGTCCTAATCCTCTACCACTCATTTTAGCTATTTTAATTCCCATAGAAGCAACTAATGGAGCAAGTATTAATGTAGTTTTATCTCCTACACCTCCTGTTGAATGCTTATCAACAATTATTCCTTCTATATCACTTAAATCAATTTTTTCACCACTATTTAACATTACATCTGTTAAATCAAATGTTTCTTGATTTGTCATTCCATTTAGTACAATAGCCATTAGTAAAGAACTCATCTGATAGTCTTCTATTTCTTTATTAACATATCCCATTACCGCATATTCTATTTCTTCATAGGTTAAAATTCCTCTATTCTTTTTCTTTTCTATTATTTCTATTATATTCATACTATCACCTAGTATAATTTTAACATATTTTAGTAAATAAAAAAAGTAGATTACTCTACTTTATTTTTTTTAAAGTTAATACATGCCAATTTTTCTTTTCGCTTCCACCTTCAGTATGATATTCATTTATTTCAAATAAATCTTTTCTTAAATTATCAATATCTTCTTTACTAAAATAAGCATAAAATCTTTTTTCTTTTGTTTGTTTATCTTCTAATATTTTATAATCATATTTTGTTCCATTAGGTAATATATTGGCATTTAAATGAACATCAGCATTTTGAAAATTAATAATTAGTAAACCATTATCATTTAATGCATTATGAGCTACTTCAAATAGTTTTTTCATATCATCCATATCTAGATGTGGATTTCTCCATGATACTATAAGATCGGCTTTTGTATCTAATATATCATCATAATTATCTGTTAAAAAATTATATTTTAATACTTTATTTATTCCAATCTTTTTTTGTTCATTTAAAAAATCATCTACTATATCTGTTGCGGTAATATTATAACCTTCATTTTGAAGTTTAATAGCTAATTCTCCACAACCACTACCTAATTCTACAATAGTTTTACTTTTATCATTATTTAACCCTTTTTCTATATAATTAAATAATCTTTCCCATTTTTCGGTTTCAGGATTTTCTTCATTATTATGTATATATTCAAGTGCTCCTCCAGAATTATACATATTTATTGTATTAATATTATGTTCACTCATTATATTCCTCCTAAGCTAATTATATCATAAAAAGCAGATTAATTATCTGCTTTTTTTAACATTTTTTAATAATGATTTTACTTTTAAATTATCATTGTTGATTTTTTCAATTTCAGCTTTTTTCTTATTAGAATGATTATTAGAACCATTATTTAATAATTCTTTTAATTCATTTCTATATTTTTCAACATCTTTATGCTCTTCTAAATATCTTTCTAATTCTTCTATTTTTATGTCATGG
>OMSK01000009.1 GCA_900313725.1 uncultured Bacillota bacterium
AGTTAATTTTGATACAAAATCCATTTTATCTGATGGAACACATAATACTTTAATATTATCAAGTGGTAATCCATTTTTAATTCCAACCTCTGGTATATCGGAATGTACAGTGATACGTCTAGCCTCTAAAGCATCCGGTACTGTTGTACCTAATATTATTCCAAATGATAATTCTTCCTTAGGATTTTGTGCCCCAAATGAAGTATAATCAACTGCAATATTTAATGAATCAGTTAAACTGACAAAATTTCTTCTTTTACCACCTTCACCAGTTGTAACTTCAATACCTAAACGATGTGATTCCTCAGCACTATTTAATCCATATTTTAATATTGATGGAAGAGCATTAGCATTTGTTCCATGAAATAAATTAATTTTATTATTTACAAAATAATTAAATGTCTCTGGATTTCTAACTGCTAAATATGCCATTGCCAATCTTCTTTGACCCTCAATTATAGGATTATCTTTATTACTAATATTTGATCCAAAATAAAAATCGTTTACTCTTCCTTCATATAATACATTTTCTAAAATAGTCTTTGTTTCATTATCTTTTGCAAGACTTAAAAATATATTACATAATTTATTATACTGATCAATTGAACCAGTAATTTGTTCTAATGTAAAATGCATCTTATCCATCATATACCACTCTTTTCATCATAATCTAAAAAGTGAGCCCTTTCGGGCTCTTCAGGGTGTCCGGGATATCGACTTTATGGAATATTCGTGACCCGTTAATTCCCTTTATTACTCGTTAATTTCACACCCCGAGCACACTTGAGACAACTCGGGAATTTAGAAAATTCGTATGTAAAATCGTATGTAATTCTAAATGAGTTACCTTGTTTTTCTATCAATCATTTCAGCATCAAGATAACCGCTATTTTTTAATTCATTTAATATAATCGATAGTGCAATTCCATATTCAACGGCATAAATTGACCATTCAGATTTACCTGATACTATCTTGTCAAATATTATTTTATAATCATTAGGGCAGCTTAGCATATTAAAATGATTATAATCAAAATCAAGTGGCTTTGATAAATGTGCTCTCAACAAATCATCTAACGAAAAATCACCATTTCCAGTAATTCCAATATGAGGGTGAAATCTATTTTTTAAACATCTAGATAAATAAAATTGTAATAAATTGTATGCAGTAATTTCATTGTTAAACTCTTCAAAGTGTTCCTGCATTTTTTCAAAATCCCCGCCATTATTTACTTCTTTTGCATCAGTTAGCCCAACTAAAGTTGATCCAGCAGGTAAAAGTTCTTTATTAAATAATATTCCGCCGCCATGGCATGCAGTAGTGAATATATCAACTGGTACTTCTTGTATTCTTTCACCGATCAATGTGAACAAATCCTTTGATGATAATCTAAATTTATCATCCAAAATAAATTCAAAACCTTTAATATCACTATATGCACCATGACTCATAACAATAACAGTCAATGCTTGTTCAGGATTTAGATTAGATATTTCACTTTGTAATTTATTATAGTCAAATTCATTTGAATTATAATGTCCCACAATAACCAAATCGATATCTTCTCTCTTTTGTAATCCACTAATAATTTTTTCAGTTTTAAAGGAATATTCACCAGGAATTGTTAAATCACTTTTTCCTACTATTAATAATACTTTTCTCTTCATAATTTTCTCCTATAATCATATTATATCACAAATCTTCACCCAAATCGCACTGAAGAGAACAATTTTTATATTATTTCTTTATTTTATAAGGTTTTGTTTACATCAAAATATCGATTACATACGTTTTTCATACAAAAAAATCGTATGTAATTCGTATGTAAAAGTCCTTTTTTTATTCATTAATTTTCGCAATCCCTTATATTTTCTAACAAAAGTGAGAGAGATACTAATTCATCTCTCTCTTCAGGGGGCATTAAGATTATGTATCTTTTTGCACTTTTTTACCCTTTTTTTACTTATTTTTCAATATATTTAATTAATTTATTTTAATTATATTTAGACTTTTAAAATAAAAAATAAAAATTTTGCTACCTAAATGCTACCTAGAATTTTATTTTTTTGTTAAATATAGTTTTTTAACAAAACTATCAGCATATTTCTTACCATCTTTATCATTAAACCTAGCAAGTCCACAATAATCAGAATAGAATTCGTTATTTTTATTTAATTTAATTCTATGAATATAAAGACTTTCTATTGGTCTCTTTTGAATTTCTATTTCTTCAAAACTACGTGGAATAACCAAAAAGCGACTACTTGCAGTAATTAAACCTTCATTCTCGTCCTTAAATCCAAAAGATTCAAGAATTTTTTTAATTTCTAATAATTCATCTTTTGAGTTTTTTATAATTTTTCTACGCTCATTCCATCTTTTGTTATCTAAATATCTGATAATTGGATTATAGCTTACTTGAATACCATTACCATAAAAATCATCATCCTCATAAGCCATATATATTGACGGATAATTTTTAGCATTTGCTTTCATTATAAAAGGACTTCTAATTGCTGGTTGTACATCAATACACCATGGATTTTTTTCTTGAATAGACTTTAAAGGGGCCTCAATTAACTTATCATATTCCTCTTTTTTCTTCTTCAATTCTAGTAAATAATCTCTTAAAGATACTAAATTTTCCATATTACAATTGAAAAAACTCACTTCATCCTCTGGACTAACAATAAACTCTCTTACTTCTGGGAAATCTATTGAAACTAAGTCCTTATAACTGCCATTATTATACATAATAATTTCCTCCTTGTTATTATTATACTTTTAATTTACTTGCTTAAATAATAATAATTAAATTATTCTTTTGGTTTTAAACATTTGACCGGTCCTTTTGGTTTACCTAAATCTTCAAATTTCTCAAAAATTTTTTCCAATTCTGGAATACGATATGTTTCACCATCTATTTGTCCAACAATTAATTTGTCAGTTTTTTTCCATTTTTCTTCTAATTCTTCCGTTGTTATTTCAAAATCAACTTTTCCTTCTCTTTGATTTACATCACTATTTAGTCCAACATATATTACACGATTATAGTCAACAACAATAATTCTATATTGATTAATTATTGCTAGAACATCTGGATTATCTTTCAATTCAACAACCGTTCCAATACGAAATGGAACTTCATAGCTTTCTATTTTATTAGGATTCATATCAGTGTATGAATCTCTGCTATTAATCATAACTTCACCACCTAACTAATTATAGTATAACATATTTTTTTATTGTTTTAACAATAAATTATTAAAAAAATTATTTATTTAGATTTATACCATCTATACTTGTTTCATAAATCCACTCTTTTAAATCTTTATTATCCCCTGATTCATAAAATTTAATAAGTTTTTCAAAAAATGTTGGTTGATTTTCTTGTGAAATTGTTATTATTCCACAACCATTATCTATCATTATTTTATTAGCAAATAACATACCAACTCTTTTATTACCATCAATAAACATTTGTCTTCTCATAATCCATAGCATAATTTCTATTGCTATTTCTGTTTTAGTTTTTTCAGGTTGATTAAGTAATCTTTCTAATTCTTCTTTAATTTGACTTTCTATTGGAAATTGAGGTTTCCAAGTAGTTCCACCAATATTTACAGGTGTTGTTCTTAATCTACCTAAATCCACGTCTAAAACTAATTTATCACAAGTTAATTTATGTAAATGAGATAATGCTTTAAAATCGTAATCAATA
>OMSK01000046.1 GCA_900313725.1 uncultured Bacillota bacterium
ATTGATAATATTTTAATTATTTTTTTCTTCATAATATCACCAATATAATTATAAAAAATAAATATTAAAAAAAATGTCAAAAAAAAAAGATAGTTTTTAACTATCTTAGAATCCTTGTATAAAACATAATACAAAGAAAATTACTCCAAGAAGAATTGTTAATCTAGTTATAAATAATTCTCCTCCTCTTTCTTTTCTATTTGTAAATAAAGCACTTGATCCACCTGTTATAACATTATTATCATCTGTTTTACCAGCTTGTAATAATACAACAGCGATAAGTAATATTGATACTATAATTAAAGCTACTTTCATGAGTTTACCTCCTAACTAAATAATAATTTATCATAATTTACATAAATAATCAAGTTTATTCAAGTATTTTACCTATTAAACTTTTTTTATCTTGTAAACCTTTTATATATTCAGATGCTTTCATTTTTTTCTTACCTTCTAATTGAATTTCTGTTAAAACTATTTCACCATTATTAGTTTTAACTCCTATTCCATCATCATAAATATTTAGTATTTGTCCATCTATTTTAAATGGATCAGCATATTCACTTGGTCTAGATGCCCATACTTTCATTCTTTTTCCTTCAAAAAGACAATATGCTCCTGGCCAAGAATTAAGACCTCTTATTTGATTATATATTTGTTTTGTTGTTTTAGAAAAATTAATTCTTTCATCTTCTTTAGATATATTTTTAGCAAAAGTTGCCTCACTATCATCTTGTGGTGTACGAGTTGCTGTTCCATCTAATATATGTGGTAAAGTCTCCATTAGTAGATCCCTACCTAATATACTTAATTTATTGAATAGTGTTTCAGCTGTATCTGTGTCTTCTATTTCAATTTCTTTTTGACTTATTATATCTCCTGCATCCATATAAGGATTCATATGCATAATTGTAACACCTGTTGTTTTATATCCATCTATTATTGCATGATGTATTGGAGCTCCTCCACGTAATTTAGGAAGTAATGATGCATGTACATTAATACATCCATATTTAGGATATACAAGCAATTCTCTTGGTACTATTTGACCATATGCACATGTTACTATTAAATTTGGATGAAAAGATACTACTTCTTGCCATTCTTCTTTTAAGTTTTTTGGTTGTATAACAAGTAACATATTATCTTGTGCAAACTTTTTTACAGGAGGTGGAGTCATTTCTTTTTTTCTTCCCACAGGTTTATCTGGTTGTGTTACAACACCTTTAACTGTATAGTTTTCTTTTAAAGCTTTTAGTATTGGTACAGCAAAATCAGGTGTACCCATAAATACTATTTTAAAATCTTCATCTAATTCTATTTTACTTATATCAAAATTATCCATATCACTATTCATTTTATATCACCATATATATTTTACCACAAAAACAATAAGAAAAGAAGAAAACTTTTTATTTTCTTCCTTGTTTTATTTTTTGTTTTTCTTTATCACCATAAATTAATGATTCTGCCAATTCATTTAATGGTTCAATATATTCAGTTTTCTTAAATAAATCATTTTCTTTCGCATATTCTAATTCATTTAAACTTCTCATAGTAGTACCTGAAGTTGTTACATAATAGCTTAGTTCATCATCATCAATCAATATTGAACATTTCTTAACAGAGTTTTCTTCATTACTTATTAAATTACCATGTATAATAAAATTTATTTCATCGAATCCACTGTTTATAAAACTTTCATAATAACTATTACCTTCATCATTAATAATAGTTTTAGTATATAATAATTCAGTTGAATCATGAATATTTTCAACATTTTTTAAAAAACAAATACTTTTTTCTTTTAGCACATCATTTTCTCTTGATATCGATTTAAAAACAAATCCTAACATATTTAAATTAAAAACATAAATATCATCAAAATCACTTTCAAATATATTATCAATTAATGGCATATATACTTCTGTATTACCAATTGGAAAATAATCATATGGTATATTATTTATTACTAAATAACCATCTCTATCCATTTTTGTATTACAAAATGTTTTATAACAAATATTACTTAATTCTTTTTCCATTAACAAATTATCCATAAAACCACCCTTAGCTTTATAATATCATAAAAAAATAAAAAGTCAAACAAAAAAAAGACATAAGTCTTTATTTATTTTCAATACTTTTTATATATTTATAATCTAAATTATTATTATTAGATAGTGCAGATTTTTTTGTAACTTTCTCATATGAATTTCTAGCATCTTTTGCTACTGTACCTCCAAGTTTAGCTATTTTAATATTTTCTTCTAATCCTTTAGGATGTTCATTAGCTGCTATATCACGAGTGGTAATTTCACCTAAATCCGCTAATGCTACTTCTATATCAGTCATATTATCTCTTAAATTTTCTTTTCTTATATTTTTAAATTCTTTATATTGTTGTGCCTTCATTCCAGACCAACTTTGATATATTTCATTAGTAAGTATACCAAATTCATAATCTTTAGTAATACCTCCTTCTTTCCATATATCTGTTAATTTCTTTCGATGTTGTATTCCTTTTAATCTTTTTTCTATCCATTCTTCTGTATATCCTCTTTTACGATAATATTCTAATGCTCTATTAATTGCAATTTCTGGATCAAATACTTCATCTACTCGTTCTTTTCCTAAATTAGCTAGCCATACTTTAAATGGTTCTGCCTTTTTAGATGGTATTGATTCTATAAGTCTAAAGATTCCTGCTGTATCTAGTGTATCTGTTTTATACATTTTTCCATCTTTTAAAGACTTCATCTTCAGTTGTACACAATTTGTGTACAACTCACTTCCTTCTTCATTTTTAAGACGTATTTTCAACATATTCCAATAATTTCGTGGATTAGAACTATTAGTTAATACTTCAATTACATCTACAACACTAAAATAATATTCTTCTTCTTCAGAGTTCCATATACTTCTTATTTCTTTACCTTCGAACAAATTTGTTAATGTTTCTAATTTATTATTCATTTATATCCTCCTTTTTAATAAATTTCACATTAAGTACAAATAGTAATTTGTTATTACTATTGTTTCCTTTTATTACTAAAAGACTTCTCCTTTCAATCAAATTTGTCCGTTTCTAATATTCTAGGTAACTACTAATATTTCCCCGTACTAAGCGAGGTTAGACTCTCATATAATCAAATTATAGCATACATTTGTTGTTTATTAATCTTTTTTACAAAAAAAATAAACTATTATAGTTTATTTTAATTAATTGTATATTAATAAGCACATGTAGCAATTGATGATTCTGTTACTTGACAATTAAGTGCTGATGCAAAATCTTTTGCTCTTACATAACCGCTAGATTCAGCAGTAGCAACTATTGAAGAATCTTGGCACTCTACATCATCATCATTAATATAACAAGTAATCGTTTCACCAGAATTTGTCCATCTATTTCCAGCATAATCAACTGTTTTGGTCCATGTATTCTCATTAAATCCAAAATAATTTTTTATTTTTTGTGCAGTTATAGCAAATTCATTGTTTTTTAAACACAATTCTCCTCCATATGTTGAACTATTTAAACATACTTCATTATATAATATATCCATATATGTTGATCCAGCAGCGTGAATTATAACACATGAATCAGATCCAGCACCGACTTCTGTTGCAGCAGATTGACAATCAGTTAAATTTGTATAAGTCATACCATAATCAGCAGAATGCATTGTAGTTGAACCAACAGTTCTTGTAAATTCATATATATTTGCTGAAGCTGTTTTTTGACCATTAGTTTCTTTTATATAACTAGGCCAAGATGATTCTGGCTTTATTTTTTTATCTAATGCATCTCTATAATAGTATACTACTTGTGAAGAAGTATTATTGTTACTTGTTCCATCACATTTACCTTCTACTTTAGCGTCTTTACCAGTATATGTTACATTATAGCCATTTATACATAATGTAGCACTTTCTACTTTTCCATCATTAGTTATTGTAACGCTTCCACTATCTGGTTTCTTACCTTTCATTTTTACATTTATCTCTGATACATTTTTTGTACCTGTTATTAAGGTATATCCATCCATCTCTGCATTGGCAAATCCA
>OMSK01000034.1 GCA_900313725.1 uncultured Bacillota bacterium
AGCCAACTTCAAGATGAGTTTTCCCTTCTTTATGAAATAAGTACCCAGAAAGACTATCTGGTTGATAGGCTGGAGGTGGAAGCATGGTGACATGTTGAGCTGACCAGTACTAATAGTACGAAGATTTAATCATATTGATTTTATTAATTTGATTGTTAACACATTATCTTAGTTTTCAGAGAATAATTTCTCTTTTATTGGTGACTATAGCAAAGTGGATACACCTGTTCCCATCTCGAACACAGAAGTTAAGCACTTTAACGCCGACAATAGTGTAAGCTAAGATAGGACGTTGCCAATAATTTTTTTTTGTCTTAAAAAGTATTTAAATAATACTTTTTTTTTGTTATAATTAATATGGTGATATTATGGATTACAAAATAACAACTAAATCAGAAATGGAAACAATTAGAATTGCACAGGATTTTGAATCTGAAAAATTCCCTAATATGGTAATATGTTTAGATGGAGAACTTGGTAGTGGTAAAACTGTATTTACTAAAGGTATTGCAAATGCTTTAGGTATTAAAGAATCAATTACTTCTCCAACATTTTCGATTATTAAAGAATATGATGGTGAATTACCTTTATATCATATGGATGTTTATAGACTAGATGGTAACACAGACGGTATTGGCATTGAAGAATATTTTAATAAAGGTGGAGTTGTAGTTATTGAATGGGCAGATACTATTAAAGATATCTTACCTAAAGAATATTTACATATCAAGTTTAAAGTTATAGATGAAAATAAAAGAATGTTAATATTAACTCCATATGGAAAACAATACGAGGAATTATGTGAGGCTGTTCTATGATTTCTCTTTTTTTAGATACGTGTAATCATAAAATAATTATAGGATTACTTAAGGATAATAAATTAGTAGATTCTATTAATTTTGTTAATGATAATAATTTATCAGAAAAATTGCTTCCATCTATAAAGACAATACTAGATAATAATTGCATAGATAAAAAAGATTTAGATAATATTTATGTTTCAATAGGACCAGGATCATTTACTGGAATAAGAATAGGTGTTACAGTTGCTAAAACAATTGCTTGGGCATTAAAAATTAAAATTATACCTATTTCTTCATTAGAAGTAATGGCTTCAACAAGTGAAAATGATTATATTTGCCCTATAATAGATGCTAGAAGAGGATTTGTATATTCTGGATTATATGATAATAAATTAAATAACATTATTGAAGATAAATATATTAATTTAGATGAATTATTTAATAATTTGGATAAAGATAATGTAGAATTTGTTTGCTATGACGATATTGTTGATGGTATTGAACCTAATCCTAATATAGAAAAAATAGTTAATAAACATTGTGATGATAAAGGAATAAATCCTCATAGTGTTAATCCTGTTTATTTAAAAAGAACAGAAGCTGAAGAAAAAAATGATAATAGAAGTTAGTAATAAAGAAATAGAAGATATATTTAAAAAAATATTTAATCAAGAATTAAAATTAAATATTTATTCAAAGATAGTTGCTTATAAAGAGGAAAATATATTAGGATTTTTAATTTATGATGATATTTATGATAGATATGAAATAGAATATATTGGTGTACTTGAGGAATATAGAAATAAAGGTATTGGATCTAAATTAATGGAATATTTAGGTAATAAAAATATTTCATTAGAAGTAGATACTAATAATGAGTACGCTATTAAACTATATGAAAAATATGGCTTTAAAAAAGTATCAATTAGAAAAAATTATTATAATGGACATGATGCTTATTTAATGGTAAAGGAGGTGTAATATGAAAGATACATTAATACTATCATTTGAATCAAGTTGTGATGAAACAAGTGTAGCTGTAATAAAAAATGGACATGAAGTTATATCAAATATTGTTTTAACACAAATGGATACACATGCTACTTATGGTGGAGTTGTTCCTGAAATAGCAAGTCGTATGCATATTGAAAATATTACAATTGTTATTGATGAAGCTCTAAATAAAGCAGGTATAACAATGGATGATATAGATGCTATTGCTGTAACGTATGGTCCAGGATTAATAGGATCATTACTAATTGGATTACAAGCCGCTAAAACATTATCTTTCATATATGATAAACCTCTTGTACCAGTACATCATATAGCAGGACATATTTATGCAAATAATTTAGAAAAAGGTATGGAATTTCCTTTAATGGCTTTAGTTGTTAGTGGTGGACATACTGAACTTGTATATATGAAAGAAGATTACGATTTTAATGTAATAGGTTCTACTTTAGATGATGCTGTTGGAGAAGCATATGATAAAGTAGCAAGAGTTTTAGAATTAACATATCCAGGTGGACCTAAAGTAGATAAATTAGCTCATATAGGTACTAATAGCTATGAATTACCTTTACCTTTAGATGATGACTCTTATAATTTTAGTTTTAGTGGCATTAAAAGTGCTGTTATTAACTTAAAACATAATGAAGAACAAAAAGGAAATGAGATCATAAAAGAAAATTTAGCATGCTCTTTTCAAAGTAGAGTGGTAGAAATATTAACAAAGAAAACAATGAAAGCTTTAGATGATTATAATTGTAAAAATTTAATTATAGCTGGTGGAGTAAGTGCAAATAGTGGAATAAGAGATGAATTTACTAAACTTTGTAATGAACAAGGTATTAATCTAACTATACCAAAATTAGAATATTGTACTGATAATGCTGCCATGATAGGAGCTGCTGGATATTATGCTTATAAGTTAGGTAGAAGAGCAGATTTAGATTTAAATGCTAAAGCCAATATAGAATTGAGTTAGGAGGAATAATATGAATGAAATGGTTAAAAATAGTGTAGAAAGTCGTAGAACAGCAATTTTCTCATCATATGCAATTACGGATGAAAATTTATTTAAAAAAATTGAGGATTACTTTAATAGATTAAATGAATTTGCAAGTTCTTATGATGATGTTATGAAATTTGAAACAGATTTTGCTTCATCACCACTTGCTAAAGAATATTCAGATTTATTTGTTGAAATAACACAAATCAATAATCCATCTGAAGAAAAGAAAGAAAACTATGTTATGGATGAATTAAAAGATGATATTAAACATAATGTAAGAAGACAAGCAAGACAAGAAGCATATGATAAAGTTAGAGATATACCTGGAGTTGGAGATGCTTTAACTGTAAAACAACACTTTGATTTCTTTAGTAGATTTAAAAAAAATAAAGACAAATAATGTCTTTTTTTTGTATAATAATATTAGGTGAAATTATGAGATGTAAATGGTGTAATTTAAATAATCCTAAGTATATAGAATATCATGATCATGAGTGGGGAATCCCTAATTTTGATGATAAATATTTATATGAAATGTTGATATTGGAATCATTTCAAGCAGGATTATCATGGGAATGTGTATTAAATAAAAGAGATGCATTTAGAAAAGCATATGATGATTTTGACATAGAAAAAGTAATAAAATATGATGATAATAAAATAAATGAATTAATTAATAATAAAAATATAATAAGAAATAAATTAAAAATAAAAGCTAGTATTAATAATTCTATAGTATTTAAAAATATAGTAAACGAATATGGTAGTTTTTCTTATTATTTAAAGAAATTTACAAATGATAAAATATTATATGAAAATGATAAAACAACTAATAAATTATCTGATGATATTTCTATAGATTTAATTAAAAGAGGTATGAAATTTGTTGGTAGTACAATTATTTATTCTTATTTACAAGCTATAGGAATAATTAATTCACATGATGAAAATTGCTTTATGTATAAAAAAATGACTTAATATAAGTCATTTTTAAATAGTTCTTTAATATTATTAATAACTATATTAGTCATTATTTCATAATCCATATCATGATGTTGATGATATATTATTTCATGACATAAGTGATCAATCATACCTATCATAATGTGTACTTTTTCATATAAATTATTATCTTTATAATTATTGTCAATTAATAATTCTTTTATTTTTTCTGTAGTTTGTAATTCAATATTATAATAGAATTCAGCAACTTCATGATCAGAATGTACCATAGCCATTATTTCTTCATGAGCAATTTCCGATACTTTATTATTATCTATACAATTATTAATGATATTTCTAATAAAAACATCAATATTGTTATTAAAATCAATTTTTTTATTTAACATAGGAAAGAATATTTTATCACCATATACATTTAATGCTTCCATAAATATAGCGTGTTTATCTTTAAAATATTGATAAACAATTCCAGTAGAAACATTTGCTTCTTTAGCTATTTGGGCTGTATTAGTATTATGATATCCATTCCTACATATAAGATCAAAACCAGCTTTAATAATTTTTTCTTTTTTTTCAATTGCTCTTTGTTGTTTTGGCTCTCTAACTATATCCATAGAATCACTTCCTAGTACAATTATAACATTAATTTTAAAAAATGTGAATAATTATTCATATTATTGTTGACTATTTCATAAATAAAGAATATAATGAAATATGAAATGTATTTCACATTTAGAAAAGAGGTTTTTATGAATAGTTTTATAGAATTAAAAAACGTTAAAAAAACATATAAAATAGGAGAACAAAAATTTAATGCTTTAGATGGTATTGATTTAAGTATTAATCAAGGTGAATTTGTTGTTATATTAGGACCATCTGGAGCAGGTAAGTCTACACTACTTAATTTATTAGGTGGTATGGATAAAGTAACTAGCGGTAGTATTAAAATAGGTGATAATGATATAGCAAAATATGGTGATAAAGAATTAACTAGATATCGCGCAAATGAAGTTGGATTTATATTTCAATTTTATAATATTATGCCTACATTAACAGTAGATGAGAATGTTAATTTAATAAAAGATGTTACTAATACTTCTAAAAATTCTAAAGAAGTTTTAAAAAGTGTTGGACTTAGCAGACATGCTAATAAGTTTCCTCAAGAATTATCAGGTGGAGAGCAACAAAGAGTAAGTATTGCTAGAGCTATTATGAAAAATCCTAAAATACTACTTTGTGATGAACCAACAGGTGCTCTTGATTCAAAAACAGGAGTAGAAGTATTAAAACTTTTAAGAGAACAAGCAGATAATGATACAACTGTTATTATTGTTACACATAATTCATTAATAGCAGATATAGCAGATAGAGTTATTAAAATAAAAAATGGTAAAGTAGAATCAAATGAAATTATTAAGCATCCAAAACAAATTGATGAGGTTAAGTGGTAATATGTTAAATAAAAAAATGTATAGAGATATTAAAAAGAATTTATCACAATTTATTACAATCTTTTTAATGGTTATGATTGGAATAATGGCTTATTCAGGTATTGAAGCATATATGAATGGTATGAAAAAAACATCTAATAAGTTTTATACTGAAAATAATCTACAAGATTTAAATGTAATGGGACCTTTAACTAAAAATGATTTAGATAAAATTAAAAAACTTGATTATGTTAAGGATGCTGAAGCAAAACTTTCGATAACAGGATTAACTGATAATGATAAGACATTGTTAATTAATCTTATTGAATCAAATAATATTTCTAAATTTTATGTGGTAGATGGAGAAAAATTTAATAAAGATAAATCTGGTGTATGGTTAGATGAATTTTATGCCAAAGAAAACAATATTAAAGTTGGAGATACTATTTTAGTTAAATATCAAAATATAGAATTACATGAAAAAGTATTAGGTCTTATTAATGTGCCTGATCATTTATATGATGTAAGGGATGAATCAGAATTATTTCCTGATAGAAAGGAATTTGGATTTGCTTATCTTTCAATGGAAGAATTTAAAACTATGGATTTTTTCTATTCATCAATTATGGTAGATGTAGATAATATAGATAAAAGAGATAATGTTAAAAATGAAATAGAAGATAATATAGATAATGCTCTTGCTATTATAAATATTGAAGATACTTCTTCTTATACTGCTTATCAAGGAGAAATAGATGAAGGAAAAACATATGTAGGTGTTTTTTCAGGTTTATTTTTATTTATTGCTATGTTATCAGTTATTACTACTATGACTAGAGTAGTTAAAAAACAAAGAACTCAAATTGGTACTTTAAAAGCACTAGGATTTAGTAATTATAAAATATTATTTCATTATATTGGTTATGGTTTTTGGATATCAATAATTGCTAGTATAGTGGGATTATTACTTGGATATTTCTTTATAGGTAAAATATTTATAGGACTTGAAATGGCAATGTTTGAAATACCTAATGGTCATCCTGTAATGAATAGTAGTAGTTATATAGTAGCTTTACTTGTAATACTAGTTGTATCGTTAATTACATATATTACGGGAAGAACTATACTAAGGGAAAATCCTGCAGAAACTTTACGTAATAAAATACCTAGTATTAAGGGTAATGTACTTAATATAACTAAACATAAAATATTTAAAAAGTTTAAATTTGAAACTATTTGGAATATTAGAGATATTATTAGAAATAAGATGAGAACTATTACTGGAATAGCTGGAGTAGTTGGATGTTCTATGTTAATTGTTTGTGCTTTAGGTATGTTAGATTCAATGAATTTTTTTGTTGATTTACAATTTGAAAGAATATATAATTTTGATTATAAATTAAACATAAAAGAAAATATTAGTGAACATGAATTAAACATTTTAACAAATGAATATGGAAATTATACTTCACAAACACTAGGTATAGAAATTAAAAATGAGGGTATTAGAGAATCTAATAATATATTTGTTACAGATGCTTCGAATTATGTAAGATTTGTTAATAAAAAAAATAAGTTTATCAATAAACCTAAAGATAATGGTATATTTGTAACCTATAAATTAGCTAAAAATAAAGGATATAAATTAGGTGATAAAATAACATGGCATATTTATGGAGATAAAACATATTATACATCTAAAATAATTGGATTTAATAAAGATCCTCAAAATCAAAATGTTACTATGACAAAAAAATATTTGGAAAGTTTAGGTATTAAGTATACTCCAGATTCTATATATACTAATAAAAATTTAAAAAATATTAAAGAAATTAAAAATATAGAATCAATTCAAGATATTGATGCTTTAAAAGATGGCATGAATAATATGCTTTCTATGATGAAGACTATGTTAATATTAATTATATTTGTAGCTATTGTACTTGGAAGTATCATAATATACAATTTAGGAATACTTTCATATACAGAAAAGCAATATCAATTTTCTACATTAAAAGTATTAGGATTTAAAGATAGTCAAATTAAAAAAATATTTATTAAACAAAACAATTGGATAGCAATTATTTCTATAATAATTGGATTACCACTTGGATATTATTTAACAGATTGGTTATTTAAAACAGCTATAGAAGAACATTATGATTTTGGTGCGAGTATAAATACTATAACTTATGTTATAGCAGCTTTAGGTACATTTATAATATCTTATTTAGTATCAAAATTCTTAGCTCGTAAAATTAAAAATATTGATATGGTTACTAGCTTAAAAGGAAATGAATAATATGAAAACAGAAAAAAATATTTTAATAGCTTTTATTCTTAATATAGCCTTTTCTATTTTTGAATTATTTGGGGGTTTATTTACTGGAAGTATTGCCATTTTATCTGATTCATTACATGATTTAGGTGATGCTTTTAGTATTGGAATATCATATTATTTAGAAAAGAAAAGTAAAAAGAAAGCTGATAGTAAACATACATATGGATATATTAGATATTCAGTAATGGGTGGTGTAATAACTTCTACAATATTATTTGTTGGTTCAATATTTGTAATATATGAATCAATATGTAGATTATTAAATCCAATTGATATAAATTACGATGGAATGATTATATTTGCTATATTTGGATGTTTAATTAATTTAATCGCATCTTATTATACAAAGGATGGTCATTCTATTAATCAAAAATCAGTTAATCTACATATGTTAGAAGATGTATTTGGATGGTTTATTGTATTAGTTGGTTCTATTTTAATGAGATTTACCGATATTACTTATATTGATTCAATATTATCAATACTAGTCGCAATATTTATATTATATAATGCCTTCAAAAACTTAAAAATAATAATTGATTTATTTTTAGAAAAGACTCCTCAAAATATAAATTTAGAAAAAATAAAAAAACACTTATTAGAAATAGAAGGTGTTATTGATGTACATCATATTCATATTAGAAGTATTGACGGATATCATAACTTTGCTACTATTCATGTAGTAGTGAAAGATTATAGTCATGAGATAAAACACTTAGTAAAAGAAGAATTATTAGAATTTGATATAATTCATTCTACTGTAGAAATAGAACTAGAAAATGAAGAATGTGATAATTGTGAAATTAATATAGTTAATACACATCATCATCATCATTAAAAGTAGTTATAATTAACTACTTTTTTATGTTATAATATATTAAAGATTATATTTAGGATGTGATTTTATGAAAAAATATTTGGTATTAGTATTAGCAATTTTATTTATTGTAGGTTGTGGTAAAAAAGAAAAAGTAATAAAACATAATAAAAAAATAACAGAATTAACTAGATTAGATTTTGGTTATTCAACTAGTACTGCTATGAATGGGAATGTAAGCTATAATATTAATTGTAATGATAAATGTATATTAACTATTAAACCAAATAATATATCTGAAGAAAATAAACAAGAAGTAGAATTAGATAAAAAAACAATAAGTAAAATAATTGATATTTTAAATAAATATGATGTATTTAATTGGGATGGATTTAAAAAATCTGATTTAGATGTTTTAGATGGCAATAGTTTTCATATGTACTTAACTATCCAAAATAAAAAAAATATAAGTGCATCAGGATATATGATGTATCCTAAAAACTATGGAGAAGTTAAAAATGAACTAAATAATTTATTAGGAGGATACTATAAGATGAGTGCAAAAATAAAAATTAATAATAAGAAATATGTTCTTAGTTTAGAAAATAATACAACAACAAAATCATTTATTAATTTATTACCAGCTGAATATACTATGCAAGATTTAAATAATAATGAAAAATATATTTATTTAAATAATACATTACCAATTGATCCAATAAGTCCTAAACACATTAATAAAGGTGATGTAATGCTTTACAGTAATAATTGTATAGTATTATTCTATAAATCATTTGATACATCTTATAGTTATACTAAAATAGGTCATATTGATAATTTAGATGAATTTGATAATAAAGATATAGTTGTTAAAATATATAATGATTAACTCAACCATAGGTTTGTGTTAAAAAATCTTGTAATTTGATAAAGTGTTATCAAGGAGGAATAATTATGAACCAAGAAAAAATAGGAAAGTTTATTGCAGAATGTCGTAAAAAGAATAATTTAACGCAAGAAAAACTAGCAGAACAATTAGGTATATCAGATAGAGCTGTTTCTAAATGGGAAAGAGGTCTTAATTTACCTGATGCATCTTTAATGTTAGAATTATCTAAGATATTTGATATATCTGTTAATGAACTTTTAAATGGTGAGATAATTGAAAAAAATAATTATATGGAAAAAGCAGAAGAAAAATTATTAGAATTACAAGAAAGAAATAATGACTTTACTAAAAGATTGTTATTCTTAGAATATATAATTGGATTTGGTAGTTCAATTATATTTATAACATTAATATT
Source organism: uncultured Bacillota bacterium (assembly GCA_900313725.1). Classification (GTDB taxonomy): domain Bacteria; phylum Bacillota_I; class Bacilli_A; order RF39; family UBA660; genus OMSK01. The sequence goes on from OMSK01000034.1 coordinate 9,673, forward strand.
TATCGCATCTTTTGTAGAACTAGATTATTGGATTAAGGGTATTTTAATTGTAATAGGATGTATTATATTTATATTTGGAATGTGTAATTCTATTAAAATAGAACAAGTTGCTGGATATTATGAATGTTCTAATTGTCATCATAAATATATACCTACTTATAAAAGTATATTATTTTCACAACATATTAATAGAACCAGAAAAATGAAATGTCCAAATTGTCATAAAAAAAATTGGCATAAAAAAGTTATTTCGAAATAAAAAGATAGATTTCTATCTTTTTTTATATAACTAATTGACACTAGTATAAAAGTATGTTAGTATATCTCGTATGGAAAAAGGGATGCAGATGAAAAAGTATACAAAAAAAACAATAGATGATTATATTAAAGGAAATGATATTGAAGATTTTGAATTAGATATTCTAGATGAGTTAGATGACCAAGATAATCAATCAAAACCAGAGTGGTTAAAGAAGCTTGATGCACTTGAAAATGACCCTGAATTTATGGCTGATGTAGTATGTACGAATAAAGAATTATATTCTTTGTGTTCAGATAAAATAAAATCGGATTATACATTTGTTAAAAAGCTATTGGATTTTTATAAAGATGATCTAGAGTTTGCTAAAAAAATATATGCTGGATTTAATCCAAAAGATAAAGAATCAGAAGATATTAGAACTAATATTTATGAAATAAATATAATTATGTCAAAGATTTCAAAAGGTGAAGATGAGGATATATATAATACATGTATAACAATGGCTAATTTATTTTATAATGCAGATCAGATGGAATTTGAAGAATCAAAAAAGGACTATAATTATAAAATTCAAGAAGCATTTGGTTTAGGTTTTATTTATCAAAGACATTTATATCATTATAATAAAACTATTATGAATTTTGTTGTTGAAAATTATATTAGTGAAATATTTTCTCGATATATAAATTTAGAATTAGAATTACATAAAAAATATGATAATTATGAAGAATTTGAAAAATTAGGTAAGCATTTTGAAATAATTAATTATATATCTTATTATGATGCTGAATTAGCCGAATATGTAGCCGCTAATACATCTGTTTTATCAGAAATAGATAAAAAAATAAAAAGAATTAAGAATAATTGGAATGCGTATGAACATTATTTACAAAAAGAAAATGAGGAATATGAAAAATTAAAATATGAAAGAATAATTCAAAGAATATTTGAGTATTTTGATGATAATAATGTTGATTCATATATTCTTTTAGGTTATGTTTCTGAACAATTTGGAGTAAAAGAAGAAATAAGAAAATGCTTAGAATGTGATAGAGATATTACTGAAGCTATTTTTGAACAAATTGATAGTCATATAATATCCGAAGAAGAAGGGTATGAAATAATTGATAAACAACTTAAAGAAATGTGTAATAAAGCTAAAGTAACAATAGATGTTTTTGAAGATTATAGAAATTTACCTAAAAATGTACATATTTTAGAAGATATGAAACATATAAAGGAAGTACAAAAAATTTTTTCTGAAGAACTTGAATGTCCTTTAAATAATTTTAATAAAAATAAATCAGTAAATAATAGAACAAAACTTATAAAATTTAAAAAAAATAGAAAACCATATCAAAGATAGATTTAATCTATCTTTTTGTTTTTACTTTTGGCTTTTGTATTTCTTCTATAGTAGTTAATTCTTTTTTTAAATATTCATATTGTTCTTTTTTAGATAATTTTGATATAGGTCCTTTAGAATAATTAATAATATAATTATTATATTCATTAGTTATATATAAAGTGTTTTCAGTATGATTTTCTAGATCCATAACAATCATATTAGATTTATTATTTTTATATATATTTATATTTAATACTGTTGCTATATTAGAATAATCATTATATAGTTTTATTTCCTTTTCAGTTAAAGGAATAATCAAATTATTTTTATTTAAATAATCTAAATTATTAATATTATATTTTCTAATGTTTTTAATTAAATATGCAATATTAATAATGGGAATTATGTAAATTAGACTTTTATCATAGTAATAATAATCTAATTTATAATTTTTTTTAATCAACTCATTCATAAAATATACTTTATGAATTTTTTTGGATGTAATACTAATTATTATAGTACTACTTAATAATAATATTTCCATGTTGTTCACTTCTTTCTAAGATTGATTTATGTGCAATTAAATAGCTATTTATGAATGGCGCACGAGAATAAATTTATCATATTTTTAGTATACTTGTCAAATAAAAAAATTTCAAAATTATTTGTTTAAATACAATACCTAATAAAATAATACTTTAGAAAAACCATGATAAATTAATTTAAAATTTTACACATTTTTACATTTTAAAAAAGACTTATTTAATAAGTCTTTTTTCTAATATAGAAATAGAGTAATACATAATAATTGATACAATTGCTAAAAGAACAATACCAGTCATTACTAAGCTTAGATTAAATACTTGAGAACCATATATTATTAAATAACCAATACCTCTTTTAGATACTAAGAACTCTCCCATAATAACACCTATTAAAGACATACTTACATTTATCTTTAAGGCACTTATAATTGTTTTATAGTTACTTGGAAGTATTAGTTTAAAAAATATTTGACTTTTAGTAGCTTTAAAAGATTTAAGTAGTTTAATTTTATTATAATCAGTTTTATTAAATCCATCTAATACATTAATAATTGTAATAATTAAGGATATTAATAAAGACATAATTATTATAGATTTAATACCTGCTCCAAACCAAATAATAATTATGGGACCTAGTGCAACTTTGGGTAAACTATTTAACATTGTTAAATATGGATCAATTATTTTTCCAATAAATTTGTTCCACCATAGAAGCGAAGCAATAAAACATCCTATTAATGTACCAAGAGTAAAGCTAATAATAGTTTCATATATAGTTGTCCATATATGTATATATAAATTATTAGTATTATTAAGTTTAATTAATGTATTTATTACTTGTTTAGGACTAGATGCTATAAAGGTATTAATAATATGTAAATCAGCTAGTATTTGCCATAAAACTATTAATATGATAATAATTATTATTTGAAATAATCTGACTAAAAAATTATTTTTCTTTATTTTCTTTAAATATAATTTATGCTCATTAGTCATGATCTATATCCTTCCATATTAAATCATAATAATAATTAAATTTAGGATCTTTTCTATTGCTTATAGGACTTTTTTTATTATCTAGTTTAATTTCATATATATTTTTAATTTTACTAGGACGATTTGTAAGTACTATAACTTTATCAGACATAGAAACTGCTTCTGCTATATCATGTGTAACCATAATTGCAGATTTTTTTTCTTTTTTAATAATATTATATACATCATCTGATACTTTTAATCTTGTTTGATAGTCAAGAGCACTAAATGGTTCATCTAATAATAATATATCTGGTTTAGTTGCAAGTGTTCTAATTAAAGCAACTCTTTGTCTCATACCGCCTGATAAGTTATCTGGATATTTATCTTTAAATGAATCTAGCCCATATGTTTTAAGTAAATTTTCTACATATTTTTTAGATTCTTCATTTATATTTTTATGTATTTCTAATCCTATTAAACAGTTATCTAAAATATTTCTAAATTCAAATAAACTATCTTCTTGTAACATATATCCAAATTTATAATTATTATGAATTTTTATATTTCCACCACTATAGTCCATTAAACCACATAATATTGAAAGAATTGTAGATTTACCACAACCAGAAGGTCCAACAATAGATATAAATTCACCTTCTTCTAGAAAGTAAGAAAAATCATCAACAGCTAATATTTCATCTTTCTTAGTGTGATAGATTTTTCTCAAGTTATTTATATCTAATATTTTCATTTAGAAAAAGAATTGTCTACTAATTTAGAAAAAGAATTGTCTACTAATTTAGAAAAAGGTGCACTTTTTTCTAATTCATTATCATTTTTTAAAATTTCTTGTATGTGTTCAAAATCTTTTTTATTTATTATAGTATTTTTATTCCATGCATCTATTTTTTTATACTTTTCAATAGAATTTACTAAATCATTATATGATACATCTGGAAAGTATTCTCCAATTACTTTAGCAATATCTTTAGAACTATGACTATGAACATATTCTAAACCTTTATTAGTTGCTTTTGTAAATCCTTTAATTGTATCTGGATTTTTTTCTATGTAGCTTTTTTTAGCATTATAAGCAGTATAAGGTACATTACCACCTAACTCTCCAATAGAAGCTACAATATGTCCATAACCTTGATTAACAAGTTGTGAAGCACTTGGTTCAAAAGCAGTTACATAATCTCCAGTTCCACCTATAAAAGCACCATTCATGGAAGCAAAAGCAATACTTGTATCAAAATTAACATCTTTATCGGTATTAATACCATTTTGATTTAGAGCCCATTTAAGAGTCATAGATGGCATTCCACCTTTTCTTCCAGCAATAATGTGACTTCCTTTTAAATCTTTAACTTTAAAGTTTTTATTTTTATTTCTAGAAATTAAGAAACTTCCATCTTTTTTAGTCATAGCGGCAAAATTAACTAAATAATCTTTATTACCTTGATTATAAATATATATTGATTGTTCTGTTCCACAAAAACCAATTTGAACATCATTGGATAAAACTGCAGCCGCAACTGCATCAGCTCCAGGTGTTAGAATTATTTCTACATCTAAACCTTCATCTTCAAAATATCCTAATTTATGAGCAACATATCCAGGTGCATAAAATACTGAGTGTGTTACTTCTGCAACTTTTATCTTTTTAAGCTCAGATTTTTTTCTTGTATTTAAATATATAATTATACAAAATATAGCTATTATACATATACTAAATATATAAATAAATGCTTTTTTCAAAATATCCCTCCTCATATTTCTAAAATATTATATGAAAATATGTTAATTTGGTTATGTTTTAGTCTAAATATGTAAAAAAATCATAATATTTGTTGACAATTATTATTTTTTTGTGTTATAATTTTAACGTTGTATGGGCCTTTAGCTCAGCTGGCTAGAGCACCACGCTTGCACCGTGGGGGTCAGGAGTTCGAATCCCCTAAGGTCCACCATTTTGAAATTAACCTCAATAAAGAGGTTTTTTTGTGCATAAAAGAGGTTGACATATGGTTTACTTACTAAAAACAATATATATTGATATAATAAGCAATATATGTTATGATAACCCTGAATAATATATACTAAAGGAAGTCGTATAGTATGAAAAGAAAGATATTGTTGTTATTATTATTTGTTTTTAGCATTACTAGCGTTAAAGCTGCTCCAGATAATAATGTGGCTGAAATAAATGGTACATATTATACTAGTTTGTCAAAAGCAATTAATGCCGCATCGTCAGATAATAAAACAACTATAACTTTATTAAAAGATATATCTGAAAATGTAATTATTAAAGAGGGATATGATATTGTATTAGATTTAAATAACCATACTTTAAGTAATAAAACTGATGCAACTGTAATAACTAATAATGGTACACTTGAAGTTAAAAATGGGACACTTACTTCTGCTGCAGGATCGGGTATGATTAATAATAACTCAAAAGGTAAACTTACAGTTTCTAGTGGAATTCTTAAAGCTACTGGAACAAGACAAGCTATATATAATGATGGTGGTACGTTATATATATTAGATGGAGCTTATGTTGAATCATCAGCAGAAGAAAGAGCAACTATTCAAAATAAAAATGATGGTAAAGCTTATATTAAAGGTGGTACAATTGTTTCAAACAATTTATACGCAATATATAATGAAAAAGGTACTTTAAATATTGGTGTTAAAGATGATAGTTATGATAAAACAACTCCCGTTGTTCAAGGAAAAACATATGGTGTAGTAGCAAATAATACCTATAATGTTTATGATGGAATTATAAAAGGTGGAATATATCATGTAGGTAAAACAAGTAATACAGGTAATACACCTACTGTTAGTAATGATACTAATGAAACTAAAGTAACTGGTATTGAAGAAGATAGTGAAAAACTATTAGATAGTGAAAATATAGGTGGAACTACTTATAAAACATTTACTTTTAATTTGGATAATTCAAATAGAATTACTATTACATTTGATGCAAATGGAGGAAATGTAAATCCTACATATAAAAAAATTACTATAGGTGATGAAATAAAAGTATTACCAATTCCTACAAAGGTAGATAATTCTTTTGATGGATGGTTTACTAATTTAACAGGTGGAACTATAATAACTGAAAATACAAAACCAACTGAAAATATAACATATTATGCACATTGGACTTATGTAGATCCTTCAACCGTTGCTTATGTTGAAGGTGTTGGATATAGAACATTAAAAGAAGCATTTGCTTTAGGTGGTAAAATTAGATTAGAAAAAGATGTTATTATCACTGAATCTCTAAGCATGAATAAAAATGCTGAATTAGATTTAAATGGTCATACAATATCATTAGAAAATAATTCAATTACTATTAATAATAATGTAACAATAACTGATTTATCATCCAATAAAAAAGGTAAAATAACATCTAATGATGACTTTACTATAATTGTATCATCAACAGGTAGTCTTACTCATGAAGGTGGGACTATTGAAGGACTAGGAACTTATGGAGCAATTAATAATAAAGGAACATTAGAAGTAGATGGTGGAACAATAACAAATACTAGTAATATGTATGCAATTTATAATAATAATAAATTAATTATGCAATCAGGAACTGTTTATTCTACTAATGGTTCTGATATTCAAGTTGGTCCTAATTCTACTTTTGAAATGAATGGTGGGTTATTAAAAACTGATGGAATAAATGAACAAGCAGTTAATCTTGATGCAAATAGTACTACAACTATTAATGGTGGTACAATAGAAGCATTAAATACAAATGGTGCAGGAATAGGTACTTTTGGTGGTTCTACTCTTATAGTAAATGGGGGAACTATAAAGGGCTATGATATGGCTGTTACAGGTAATGGTAATGATAATAACGGAAATGTTACTATTACTATTAATGATGGTACTCTAATAGCTACTCATGGTGTAGGTATGTATTTACCTCAACAACATAGTACTACTATAATTAATGGTGGTAATATATCTGGACCTACTGCAATTGAAATAAGAGCAGCTAATTTAATTGTTAATGATGGAACCATTACTGGAACAAGTGATATATATGAAATAAAAGCAAATAATAGTGGTACTACATCAAAAGGTGCCGCAATTGCTGTATCACAACATACAACAAAACAACCTATTGAAGTAACAATAAATGGTGGTAATTTAAAATCATTGGTTCCAATTGCTGAAGCTAATTCAATGTCTAATCCTCCAGAGGCTATTGAATTAATTAAAATAATAATAAATCAAGGAGATTTTGAATCAATAGGCGAGAAAGATATTTATGCTGAGAATCCTTCTACAATTATTCAATTAGTTACAGGTGGTACTTATACATATGATTCATCACAATATGTTAAAGATGGTTATGGAGTAGTAAAAATAGCAGATAGTAAATATGAAGTTACTAAAATCCATAATATTAAAATAGATTCAAATAGTATTAATGATGTATCTATAGATAAAACAGAATATCCATATAAATCTAATGTAGAGTTAAAAATAAAAGAAAAAATGGGATATGAATCTATTATTGAGGTAAAGGGTGCTAGTGGTAATTTAATAAAAGTAAATGGTAATAAATTTATAATGCCAGATGAAGATGTAATAGTAAATATAAATTATAAAAAATTAATAAATCCAAATACTGGTGATAATATAATGATTTATTTTACAATGTTAGGAGTAAGTATTATAGGTTTAGGATTATTTATAATGAAAAAACAAAACTAGGATAATTCCTAGTTTTTTTATTTAATTAATAATCTTGTTTATATAATAAAATCTTATGATATAATATTTTTAGGATGGTGATTATATGAAAAAGAGTATAATTATTTATTTTAGTAGAGCAGATGAAAACTATGCTGTTGGATATATTAATAAGGGTAATACAGAAGTGATTGCTGAATATATTAAAGAATATACAAATTCAGATATTTTTAAAGTTGAACCTTTAAATAGTTATCCAGTAAGTTATATGGATTGTATTGAGGAAGCAAAAAAAAGAACTATGGAGCATAATGCTCCTATTAAAGAAAAAATTCCTGATGTTTCATTATATGATGTAATTTATATTGGATCTCCAATTTATTGGGGTGGTATGCCAGAAGAATTAATTACGGCATTAAAAGGATATGATTATAGTGGTAAAATTATTAAGCCATTTGTAACCCATGAAGGATCTGGATTATCAGGGGTACCAGGACAACTAAAAGAAATTTGTGTTGGAGCTTCTATAGAACCAGGGTTAGCAATTTTAGGTTCAAAAGCAAAAGAAGCTAATGATAAGGTAAAGGAATGGATATAATAGCAAGTAATTATTTAGTTGCTTTTATATTATGTAGGATGAATTATAAAAAGTATATGCTATAATTATAATAGAGGTGTATATAATGAAAAGAAAAATTATAGTTTTTATAACATTAGTAACAGCATTAGCAATTACAGGATGTGGTAGTAAAAAAGGAGAAAAAAAACCAACGAAAGAATTAACAGTACAAGAAATTAAAAATATTGAAAACAAGTATATTAATAGTGCGAATGTTTTTAATATCACTGATACTCAAATAATAAGCAATAATATTGTATTTTATGGAAAAGTCAGTAAAGGATCAATCGCTAAACATAACATTGTTGAATATATTGATAATTATGGTAATCTAAATAAAACTGTAGTAGTATCTATTGCTAAAACTGGTGAAAATAACAATAATATGATAAGCCTTGATGAAAGTGCTGGTGTAATATTTGATGGTAATACTAAATTAAATTCTTCAATTGTGTTTAAAAGAAAAGATTATAAAGGATTTGTAATAAGAGTAGAAAAAGAAGTAAATAATATTGAATTAAATAAAAAGGTAAAGATTGTTATTGATAATAAAAATTATAATGCAACTATAGTTGCTTCTTCATATAATATTGATGCCAAATGGACAGATATTTATTTAATAACAGATGATAATTGTAATTATTCTGAATCAAAGAGTGTAACTATAAAAGAATTATCTTTAACAGGTAAAATGGTAGAACAGTTAAAATAACAGTCATAAGACTGTTTTTTTAATAATATACTTGACAAGTATACTTTGCATATGATATATTATATATACCAAGTTTACTTGGCAAGGAGGATACTATGAAAAAAGAAGAAATATTAGAAGCAAGTAAAAGAGAAAATAAAAAGAAAGATGTATATGAAATAGAAGTTGATTCAAAAGCAGGACAATATGCTGCTATAAGTATGTTGTTATTAGCATTTTTATTCTTTACTTATGAAATTGTTACAGGAAAAGGATCTAATCCAGCATTTTATTCCTTAATAACTACATTTAATACTGTTATATATGGATATAAAGCAATTAAATTAAGTAAGAATAGAAAACTAAATGTTTTTACATCTATTACTTGGGGATTATTAACAGTAATACTTTTCTTAGAATATTTTAAGGTAATATTTTAGGGTATGATAATATGAAAAATAAGCTAATATTAAAAAATAAATTAAAAGAAATAAGAAAAGAAAAAAATATTTCACAACAAGAATTAGCTGATATGGTAGGCGTTTTTAGAAATACAATTAGTTCATTAGAAACAGGTCAGTATGAACCAACTGCTAAATTAGCATATGTACTGGCAATTGCCTTAGATTTAAAATTTGAAGATATATTTTATTTTTAGGAGGATTATATGTTTGATTTTCAAAAAGGAGATAGAGTTACAGTTATTGTAGCTTCAAAAGGGGATAATATATTAGAATACGTTGGAACTTTTTCAATGGAACAAAGTGACACTATAGAACTCACTGATGTTGATATTTCATATTTACTTATGAATATTCAAAGAGGTATATTTGGTGGTAATGCTAGCAAATATGCTGAAGGTATTGATAGAGTAGTAATAAATAAAGATTTTATTATTTCATGTAATAAATAATAGTCAATAGACTGTTTTTTTGATTTAATTAAAATATAAGAATCAAATAATACAATTATATTAATAGTAAATTAATTATAATAAAATAACACTTCATTTGAAGTGTTATTTATTTACTATTCTATATAAATTAAATGATGGTTTATTATTTAATCTAAAGTTAGATGAATTTGTTCCTATACCACTAGATATGTATAGATCACTTTCTTTTACTTTATAATATGGATTATAGTATTTTTTTGCTCCTTTTGGTTTAGATCCTATACATCCTATAAAAGGTAATCTAATTTGTCCATTTAATGAATGTCCTGCTAGTACAAGATTATAGTTTTTGGTATTAATATCTATAATATCATCAGGTTTATGCATAGCTAATATTGAATATATAGGCAGTTCTTCTTCTTTTTTTGATTTTAAAAATTCTTCTGTTTCTTTTAGTCTTTCATTAATAGAGATATTACTACTACTTACCCCACTTAATAATATATATCTGTTGTTTTCTAAATAAATAGTTTCATATTTATTATATAATATTTTAAATCCAGAATTTTCTGTTATTAAACTCCAATTTTTAAAACCTGTATCATTATCTCCTTCAATAGCATACTTACCAATTCTTGCTTTCATTTTACTTAAAATTGATGCGATTTTATCTGCTTGTTCATTAGTAAGTTTAGTATTTTTATTAATTAAATCACCAGTAAATATAATAATATCAGGTTTTGTTAAATTTACTTTTTTTACTAATTCATCTAATTCTTTATCAAAAGTAACTTTACCATATTGAATATCAGTTATATGAACAATCTTTAATCCATAATAATCATCAGTAAAGTTTTTATTAACAATTTTGTATTCTCTTATTTGAATATTCTTAATTCCTATAAATCTACTATAGAGTAGTATTAAAACTAAAAAGGTAATAAGAATAATAAAGAATATGATTAGTTTCTTCATACTATCACCATATTAATTATAAAATAAAAAAAAAGAGATGACAACTCTTTTTATGAAAAAAGTAATACTAGAAATTGTAGTGATACTAATATTCCATTATGCATCAAGTGTAACGCAATTGATATAAAAATATTATCCGAATCAGCTAATATATAAGCAAAGGCAAATCCAGGAGCACAATATGGTATTAAATATAATAAATCCATTGGGCCAGAATAACCAGCTAATATATGTAATCCACCAAATACTAAACCTGATACAAGTATAAAGATTATTTTGTTTGGAATAATATTTCTTATACTTTGTCTAAATACTAGTTCTTCTACTATAGGTGCAAACACTACTGATGAGAAGAAAATATATATTGGGCTTATTTCAAAGGTTTCTCTTAAGGTTTCTTCATTTGAAGCAAGACCGTTATTTAATACAATATTAATAATAAAATTACTCATCATCATAACAGCTAAAGCTATTAAATAAAATTTAAAATATTTTTTAAAATATTTTTTATGATTATTAGTCATATTTTTAAAATCTCTTGATATTTTTTTATTTAGAACTAACATTATTAAACAAATCATTATAATTTCCCATGAAATTAAATATATTACCTTAATAGTTAGTGGCAAATTTTCATATTTTATATTAAACATATCTAAAAAATCTACTTCAATACTTGATATAAAAAAGTATATAAATATACATAAAAATCCTAAACCAGCTATTTTAAAATAGTTCTTTATTTTATCCGTTTTTGTTAAACTCATATTATCACCATATTAATTATATCATTAAAATATAAAAAATAGTAAAAAAAGATAAAAAAAGGTTTTATTTTTCAAAAAGTATGATATAATTAGATAGATGAAGCAGAGAGTGGGAAATTCCCACTCTTTCATATAATTATGGAGGAAGTATGGAAGAGAAAATTAAAAATTTAATTAAAGATGTAATTGAAGAAAATAATTATATCTTAGATGATGTAGTATATGAGAAAGAAGGAAGTATAAACTTCTTAAGAGTTATAATTGATAAGGTAGGAATTATGGATGTAGAAGATTGTGTTAATGTTTCAAATTTAATTAATCCTATTTTAGATGAAGAAGACCCTATTGAAGAAAATTATATACTAGATGTATGTTCAAAAGAGAAAGGTAGTGAAGAAGATGAATAATAAAGAATTTAAAAAAGCATTAGATTTATTAGTTAAAGAAAAAGGTATTGATCCTGAAGTTATTTATGAAGCAATGGAACTTGCCTTAACATCTGCTTATAAGAAAAATTATAATTCACAAACTAATGTAAGAGTAGATATTAATAAAGATACAGGTGATATTAAAGTATATTCATTTAAAACTGTTGTTGATAGAGCAGAAGAAGATAAATATAAAAAATTCTCTGATATCGATTTTTCAACAATTAGTGATGATGATGAAGATGAAGATGAGCCAGTACTTCCATTCGTATATGATCCAAATATTCATTTAACATTAGAAGAAGCACAAAAGATAGTACCAGGTATTAAAATAGGAGAAACAATTGAAGAAGAAGTAACTCCTAAAGATTTTGGTAGAGTTGCGGCTGCGACTGCTAAACAAGTAGTTATTCAAAAAATAAGAGAAGCTGAAAGAAATGTAATAATTGAAGAATTTGCTGATAAAGAAGGAGAATTAGCTACTGGTACAGTAGATATGGAAGATGAAAGAAATTATTACATTAATTTAGGAAGAACTCAAGGAATTCTACCTAAGAGTGAAACAATTCCTGGTGAAGAAATTAAAATGGGTTCAAATATTAAGGTATATATTACAAAAGTAGATAACAATTCAAAAGGACCACTTATTTTACTTTCAAGAACTCATTATGGATTTGTTAAAAGATTATTTGAATTAGAAATTCCAGAAATAAATGAAGGTATTATTTTAGTTTATAGTGTTGCTAGAGATGCTGGTAATAGAACTAAAATTGCTGTTTACTCAGAAGATCCTAATGTTGATCCAATTGGTTCATGTATAGGAGAAAGAGGAACAAGAATTGCTAATATTTTAAAAGAATTAGGTGGAGAAAAAGTAGATGTTATTGCATATGATAAAGATCCAATAGTATTTATTGAACATGCTTTATCACCAGCTAAAGATTTACATGTTTTTGTAACAGATGAAGAAAAGAAAGAAGCATATGTTATTGTAAATGATGAAAATTTATCACTTGCCATTGGTAAAAAAGGTTCAAATGTTAAATTAGCAGCTCGTTTAACACATTATAAAATTGATGTTAAAAGTTATGATCAAGCAAGAGCAGATGGGATTAATATTTTAGATGACCAAAATTAAAAAAATTCCAATGAGAACTTGTGTTATAACAAAAGAAAAATTACCAAAAGGAGAATTAATTAGGGTAGTAAGAACGCCTGAAGGTAATGTAATTGTTGATTTAACAGGTAAAGCTAATGGTAGAGGGGCTTATTTAAAAAAAGATTTAGAAACAATTGAAAAAGCAAAAAGTTCTAAATTACTAAGTAAGCATTTAGAAGTAAATATTCCAGATGAAATATTTGAAGAACTTAAACAAAATATATAAAGAGAGGTGATTAATATGATGTCTGTATTAGAATATGCAGAAGACGTTAATAAACCAGTTGAAGAAATACTTAAGAAATGTAAAGAATTAGGTATTAATGTTAATAGTGAAGATGATATGCTAGAAGATATCGATATTACAGAACTTGATAATGTTATTGATGAAGTAGTAGACGATGAAACAGTAGAAGAATTAACTGAGATGGTAGCTCATAAAGAAGAAATTAATTTAGATGAAACAATTTCAAAACAAAAGGTAAAACAAACTAAAAAAGTTGTGCCTAAAGTAGGTAAAAAAGAATTAGCAACTAAGAAAAAAGAAATGTACAAAAATAAAGAAAAATTACAATCAAATACTGAAACTAATGAAAATGTAATTGTATATAAAGAAGGAATGAGAGTTGGAGATATTGCTAAAGAATTAGGTGTTGCTCCAGCAGAATTAATTAAAAAATTATTTATGTTAGGAATAATGGCTAATGTAAATAATAGTTTGGATTTTGACAATACAGAAATATTAGTATCAGAATATGGTAAGGAACTAAAAAGAGAAGAATCAGTTGATGTTACTAACTTTGAAGAATTTGAAGTTAATGATAAGGCTGAAGATTTAGTAAGTCGTCCTCCAGTAGTTACTATTATGGGACATGTTGACCATGGTAAAACTACATTACTTGATACAATTAGAAAAACTAATGTAGTTGATGGAGAAGCAGGAGGAATTACTCAAGCAATTAGTGCTTATCAAGTTGAATTAAATGGTTCAAAAATAACATTTATAGATACTCCAGGACATGCTGCATTTACTGAAATGAGAGCTAGGGGAGCATCTATTACAGATATAGTAATTATTATAGTAGCAGCTGATGATGGAGTTATGCCTCAAACTAAAGAAGCAATCGATCATGCAAAGGCTGCCAATGTACCAATACTTGTTGCAATTAATAAAATAGATAAACCAGATGCAAATCCAGAAAGAGTAATGACTGAACTTGCAGAATATGGTTTAACTCCAGAAGAATGGGGTGGAGATACAATATTTACGCGTATTTCTGCTAAACAAGGAACTGGTATTGAAGAATTATTAGAAAATATATTACTAGTAGCGGAAATGCAAGAATATAAAGCAAACCCAAGTAGATATGCTATGGGTACTGTTATAGAATCTAGACTTGATAAACAAGTTGGTCCTATTGCGACTGTCTTAATTCAAAATGGTACTTTAAGATTAGGTGACCCAGTTGTAGTTGGAACAAGCTATGGTAAAGTAAGAACATTAAAAAATGATCAAGGGAAAGAGATTATGGAAGCTGATCCATCTAAACCAGTAGAAATAACAGGATTATCAGAAGTTCCTGAAGCTGGTGATAGATTTATGGCTTTTGAAACAGAAAAACAAGCTCATAGTGTTGCTGAACAAAGAAAAGTATCACAAAAGCAAAAAGATTTAAAAGCTAATGATGCTGTATCACTAGATGATTTATTTAATAAGATTGGTGAAGGTTTAAAAGAAATCAATGTTATTATTAAAGCTGATGTTCATGGTTCTGCTGAAGCTGTTAAAAACTCTTTAGAAAAAATTGAAGTTGAAGATGTTAGAGTTAATGTAATAAGAAGCAGTGTAGGAGGTATTACTGAAAGTGATATCGTTCTTGCCAAAGCATCTAATGCTATTATTGTTGGATTTAATGTAAGACCAACTAATAATATAAGAGATTATGCTAAAGAAAATGGTGTAGAAATTAGACTTTATAATATTATTTATAAAGCAGTAGAAGAAATAGAAGCAGCCATGAAAGGTATGCTAGAACCAGTATATGAAGAAAAAATAACTGGTACTGCAGAAGTAAGACAATTATTTAAATTCTCTAAAGTAGGAACTATTGCTGGTTCTTATGTAACAGATGGTGTTATTAAAAGAGATGCAAAAGCACGTATTATTAGAGATGGTGTAGTTGTTTATGATGGTGATATTGGTTCAGTTCAAAGAGAAAAAGATTCTGCTAAAGAAGTTAAAAAAGGACTTGAATGTGGTATTACAATTTCAAACTTTAATGATATTAAAGTTGGAGATATTATAGAAGCATATGAAATGGTCGAAATAGAAAGATAATTCTTTCTATTTTTTTTATTAATTGGTATAATATAAATGAGAGGTGATATTATGAGTATTAAATTAGATAGAATAGAAAGTAATATGATAAAAGAAATTAGTTATATATTAGCTAATGAAGTAAAAGATAAAGATATTAAATTTGTAACAGTAACTGATTGTCGTGTAACAAGTGATTTAAGTTATGCGAAAGTATATTATACAGTTTTAAATATGGATAAAAAGATAGAAACAGCTAAAGCATTAAAGAATGCTTCAGGTTTTATTAGAAAAGAATTAATGGATAGAATGGATATAAGATATACTCCAGAACTAGAATTTGTATTTGATGAATCTATAGAATATGGTAAGAAAATAGAAAATATTATTGAAGAAATTCATTCAAAAGATGTTGAAAAATAATTAAATATAGAATATAATATTAGTAATTAATGTTGATGGATTATAAGTAGTTATTTTATTAGTAATCAGAAAGTTAATGGCGATGGAAATTAACCAAGATAAAATAGTGAAATACAAATCTTAAATTAAATCGGATAATTCCGTTATCAATTAAAGAGCATAAGTCATTATGAAATAAGGTGGTACCGCGATTATTCGTCCTTATAATAGTGGCTTTTTTTTGGGAGGATTTATGATTAAGAGATTAATATTTGATGTGGATAATACTTTAATACCATGGGAAGATAAATATTGGTATTCCTTAAACGAAACATTAATTTATTTTGAAATAGAACCAAAAAAAGAATTAGTTAATAAACTAATTGAAGCAGTTGATAATTACGAATCAGAATATAATACATATAATTTAAAGACAATGAAAGATATTATGGAAAAATATTCTGGTATTAAATTACCTAATAATTTTGTATATAGATGGACTATTTTTTTAAGAAAATGTACACCTGATACATTTGATTATAAATTAATAGATACATTAGAATATTTAAAATCTAAATATGATTTAGTAGTACTTACTAATTGGTTTACAACTCAACAATCTTTTAGATTAAAAAGATATGGAATACTTAAATATTTTACAAAGGTATATGGTACAGATAATATGTTAAATAAGCCAAATAAAGAAACATTTATAGAATCGTGTTTACCATATAAACCAGAGGAATGCATTTTTATAGGAGATACATATGATGTAGATATTAAGGGAGCTATTGATGCTGGATTAAAAGCTATATATTTAACAAAAAATGATAAAAAAGATTGTACAATAATTAGTAATTTATATGAATTAAAAAATATATTATAGGAGGATATTATGGAATTAAATAGTTATATTGATCATACAAATTTAAAACAAATAGGAACAATAAAAGATATTGAAAAGTTATGTGATGAAGCAATTAATTTTCACTTTGCAAGTGTTTGTGTTGCACCTTATTATGTATCTTTAGCAAAAAAACTTCTTAAAAATTCAACAGTAGCCGTTTGTACTGTTATTGGATTTCCTAATGGATATTCAACAAAAGAAACAAAAGTATTTGAAGCTATAAATGCGATTGAAAATGGTGCAGATGAAATAGATATGGTAATTAATATTAATGCTTTAAAAAATAAAGATTATGATTATGTAAAAGATGAAATTGAAGAAATAAGAGATGCAATAGATGGACATATATTAAAAGTAATAATTGAAACATGTTTTCTAACTGAATCAGAAATAGCTAAAATGACAGAAATATGTAATGAAACTTATGTAAATTTTATAAAAACTTCTACCGGATTTGGTAGTAGAGGAGCTAGTATTGAAGACTTGAAAATAATTAATAAACATAAAAATGAAATACTTGAAATAAAAGCAAGTGGTGGTATTAAAACATTAGAAGATGCTGAAAAATTTATAAATGAAGGTGCAACTAGACTTGGTACTAGTAGTGGTGTTACAATTATGACTGATACATGTGATTGCGAACATTGTAAGGAGGAAAAATAATGACATTATTTGAAGATTTAAAATGGAGAGGACTTATTAAAGATATAAGTAGTCCTGAACTTGAAAAAAAATTAAATGAAGAACAATTAACATTTTATATAGGAACAGATCCAACTGCTGATTCTATGCATATAGGACATTTTTCTAGTTTTTTAATCGCAACTAGATTAGCAAAATATGGACATAAACCAATATTATTAGTTGGTGGAGCAACCGGACTTATTGGAGATCCTAAGCCATCTAATGAAAGACCTATGATAACTAAAGAAGAAGTAGAACACAATGTAGAAGGATTAACTAAACAAGCAAAAGAGATATTTGGATTTGAGGTAGTTAATAACTATGATTGGATTAAAGAAATAAATACTATTGATTTTTTAAGAGATTATGGTAAATATATAAATGTTAATTATATGTTAGATAAAGATATTATAAATAGAAGATTAGAAACAGGTATAACATTCTGTGAGTTTGCTTATACAATTTTACAAGGATTAGATTTCTTAGTACTTAATAAAACTAAAGGTGTTACTTTAGAAGTTGCAGGTTCAGATCAATGGGGAAATATAACTACAGGAATTGAACTAGCTAGAAAAAAAGATAACATTGAATTATATGGTATGACTATGCCATTGGTACTTGATTCAAATGGAGTTAAATTTGGTAAAACAGAAGGAAATGCATTATGGTTAGATAAAACTAAAACATCATCTTATGAATTGTATCAATACTTAATTAATAGTGATGATAATTGTGTTATTGATTATCTAAAAAAATTAACATTCCTTTCTAAAGAAGAAATAGAAGAAATAGAAAAGAAGCATATTGAAAAACCAGAAGAAAGACTTGCTCAAAAAGCATTAGCTCATGAAGTAATTACTTTCTTACATGGTGAAGAAGAAT